>JALWNR010000545.1 GCA_027083715.1 Bacteroidales bacterium | reverse complement strand
AAGAAAACAATAATCAGGATACACAAGAAATTAAAAAGGAAAAGAATAATTATTATGCAGAACAAAACCAACTGCAACTAACTAAGAAAGAGAAAAATATTAAATATCAAAGAGATAGAGAATTTGCACCGATTATTATTTCAAAAAGTATAAAGCTTATTGAAAGTTCTGAATCTCAAATAAGCAAAGAACAAATTAAATTAACTACTCCTGCACCTCCAATACCGGTTTTTAGTCTCAATAGTAAAGAAGGTTGCGTTCCATTTACCGTTAAAATTAATAATCTAAGCAAAGCAGCAGTTGCATATGAATGGGATTTTGGGGATGGAAATCAATCCGATGGTTTTAAACCACTACATACATACAGATATCCCGGAGTTTATAAAATTACTTTAAAAGCAAAAGGTGTTGGCGGTGTAGCAATTACTTATATCGATTCAATAATTGTTCATGAGAAACCACATGCCGAAATTTTTTGGCCCTACGAAACAGAAGTTCTTACAGGACAAAAAATTCAAATTCCTAATTATTCAAAAAATGCAGATAAAGTTGAATGGAATTTTGGTGACAACCATACTTCGAACGAAAAAACCGGACAGCATATATTTAAACAAAATGGTCAATATAATATTTGCATGAAAGTTTGGTCAGAGACCGGTTGCATAGATTCAGCGGTTTTAAATAATATTCATGTTATTGACATTAATGAAAAAATAGTATTTCCAAATGCATTTACCCCTAATTTAGATGGTCCTGCATCAGGATATTATAATCCTGCAGATGTATATAACGATGTATTTTATCCCAAATATAAGGGAGAAATTGAAGAGTATGAGCTAAGAATATTTAGTAAATTTGGAGTTGAAGTATTTAAAAGCAATGATGTTTCGTATGGTTGGAACGGGTATTATCAAAATCATTTAATGCCCGAAGGCGTATATGTGTATATTGTACATGGAAAGTTTGAAGGAAATCAAAAATTTAACCTCAAAGGAGATGTAACTCTATTACATAAAAAATAAACTTATCCCGATAATTGTTTTTGAGCAATTACCACTAAACGGAGAACAGCCACAAGCTATTCTCCGTTTTTAATTTTAAAGTAGGATGCTATTTTTTTCAAATTTTCAGTTTGCTGAGCAAGTTCAATAATAGAAGCTGAAATTTCTTCAGATGCGGCTGCATTAACCTGTGTAATATCATTAAGTTGTTGTATGGAGCTGTTAATCTGTTTTGCTCCTGAAAATTGCTCAATGCTAGAACCAACAACTTCTGTTATTAACGAAACAGTATGTTCAATTTCTGGCAACATTTGTTCCAAAATCTCTCCGGCAGCTTGTGCTTTTTGTACACTCGACTCTGATAAAGCTTCAATTTCAATAGCCGCTTGTTTACTGTTTTCTGCAAGTACTCCTACTTCACGAGCAACCACACTAAAGCCTTTGCCCGCTTCTCCTGCATTAGATGCCTCAATAGACGCATTAATAGCTAATATATTGGTTTGAAAAGCAATGTCGTTAATAATTTTTACTTTCTCGGCAATTTTTTGCATTGCCTCAATATTCTCACTCATGGTTTTATTACTTTTCAAAATACCTTCTGCCGTCTTCTTAACAGTACTTTCTGTGGTCAAAGCCATATCTTTACTGCGCTCAATATTTGCCGTTATTTCTTCCATAGTTGCAGAAACTTCCTCAGTAGAGGCAGCCTGTTCCGATGCTCCTTGCGACACCTGCTGTACATTAGCTTTCATTTCATTAGTAGAAAGTGCAATATTTCCGGTACTGTATAATATTTCTTTAATTATTTTTACAATTCGATTGTTCATTTCAATTATTGAGCGATAAACTCCTTTTGTATTCTTTATCTCTATATAATCTCTTAAATTTCCTTTGGCAATTTCATTGGCAATACTTTCAATTTGGTCAGGTGTGGTTCCGATTTGCTTATAAATCTGCAACAAATTATATATAAGCATGATAATAATCAGAATTGAAGCAAAAAGTGTTACGGCAAGTAAAATAGAACTTATATTTTCCAGTTTGTTGAATACTGTTTTCGTATAACTAAAAGTTTGCTTATTTAATTGTGATAAAAAATTATCTAAATCATTATTAATTTGTGTTATCAGTTTATTATTTTTCTCGAGATTTTCAATATATTTAGCACTTAATTTTTTTATGCGTGTATTTGATTGATATGCCTGAACCGACAAGTTTTCAAAAACTGTACCCTTTAAATTTTTAATATCTTCCTGATTATTAACAATTAAAGTTTCTAAAAAAGGAAGAAATTCCTCTTTATACGTCAAATCATTATCGAGTTTATAAACTCCCTCTCTGATTTTATATGCAGAATTGGTATTGGTAAGTGCCCCTCCTATAACTAAGCGTTCTATTACCGAAATATTTTTACGTTGATTAATATCTGCAAGTTTTTGTGAAATATTGAAAATATAAGTATTGGAATTATCTATGGATTTAGCAGTTAAATCCAATATCTCGTTCCTAATTCTTGTATTTTCCACATTATACCCTTGTATAATTTTTACAAGCTCCAAAATATCACGAACCGATTTATTATCAACCGATGTTTCTGCTTTAAGTTTTTCAAGCTGGTCATAATCCAGTTTTCCCCTTAAAAAATTTTGAATATCAAAAATTAAATCAACAGTATTATTTATATTATCTTGAAATTTCATTTGTTTATCGACAAAACCCTTCAAATTGCCTCTTGCAAGAAAGAATAAAATAAAAATAAAGACAAGAAATACAGCCTGAGTAATAATTATACTCAACATCCTTTGCTTAAAATTCAATCGTATCATAATTGTATATTATTTACAAGATAGAAATATAAAATTCTAACATTTACTAAAAACTTCATAACTACATTTAAGCTGCCAAAAACCTCCCCCCATACTCTCTTTATTTTGAGCTTCGAAAATCATTGGTAATAAATTCAAGCTTTCACGCACCAACAGGCAAACCTATGCCTTTAATTTATACTCTCCTAATCTCAGTTGTAAAATATTAAATTGCCATAAAAGACAATTTGATATTAAAGATACACTTTACTTTCAGATTTTCGACAAATATACCAATCCAAATCGAAACAAAACCCTTAA
>JALWNR010000544.1 GCA_027083715.1 Bacteroidales bacterium | reverse complement strand
CCAGACTTCATTTTTCACAACAATAGGTGCAGTACTAACACCTTGAAGATGAATAGGTTTTTTAACATTCTCATAATTATGATTTAGACCCGACAAGACGATATTCTGAGCCAACCGAACATCATTGCCAATTTTAACAGGACCTATTAGTGTACTTCCTATACCTATTCTAGTACGATCACCAATAACAACATCCCCTACTCCATTATTTACAGTAACAAAATCTTCAATAGTAGAGTTATTACCTAGATAAAAATTATTAAAAGGCATTACATCTATTCTGGTTCTACGGCAAATACGTGCCCCTTTCCCTTTATGATGTATCAACGGATTTAATAGTAATTTCACCCATAAACGCGGACGTGCTTGGTTTTTGGGAGATAAAAGATGTAAAATGACTTTTTTTAGTTTTGGGTGTGCTTTTAATCTTTCTTTTAGCCCTGATTTTCCAACATCTTTCTTCTGATTTTCATGTTTTCTTTCCTCTGCCGCTTCAATGCGCCTATATATTTCCATTACACTATTTTCCCAGGTATGATTTTTTGCAAAAGCGATTCGTTCTTTTTGCTTTAGTTCAGAGTCTTCTTTCAGAGCTACGTCTATTAATTTACTGTAATCTTCTTTATTTCCGGCAAGGTAAACATATTTTGAAAAATACTTCATCTCATCTGTTTTAGTAGCAATAACAGCTTTACCCATTACTAAATATTCATCAATTTTGCGTGGATAATTACCTATTGTAACAGGATTTATTTTTTGAGGATTTATTGCTATATCAAAAGTCGAGAGATAAGCCGGTAGTTCATTTTCATTTTTGTTGCCTAAAAAATAAACATTATTTAGGTTGTGCAACTCACTTTTTTTAAATATTTCATCTTCCTGACCAATTAAAACTATACTGTAATTAATCTTCTCTTTGGCAATGTGTTGTATCACATCAATATCAAGTCGTAAACTATTAAGTGCTCCAATGTATCCAATAATAGGATGTTTTATCTTGCGTATATCAATTGGAACTTCATTTTTTATTTCAGCATTAAAAGCTGATATATCGCAGCCTTGACCCACAAAATATGAATATTTATTATAGGTATATGAATAATTGGTTAAAAAGTGTGAGTTTGCAACTACCACATCGGCTTTTGCAATATGCTTTGCTTCGATACGCTTACCTTGTCTTTTCCAATAATCAACAGCAACAAGGTTATCACGTATATAATATACATAAACTGCGGGACGCAATAATTCTTTCAAATAAAAACTTCTGAAAATATCACTGTCATTAAAAAGTATGTAATTTTTAAAATTTAAGCTGTCTATTGCTTCTTTTATATCTTTTGCAAATCGTTTATTATTTTCTTTGTTAAATATATCGAATAAAAAATTTACACTTAATTGGCTGATTGACTCAATAATAGTTTTGGGATATAGATTCCACAAATTATTCTTTATTTTTATTAATTCGGATTTTTTACCTTTAATGATTTGTTTTCTTTTGAATATTTTTGGATTACTGCTTTTTTTTAATGCAGTAATTCTATCAAGCGGTGCGTTCACGTATAAAACCCTGTTATGTTTTGAAAATTCCAGAGCAATATTTTTGCAATTACTACCAATTTCAATATCCCACGGTTGTAAACCTACAATTATAATATCTCTGTCTGTAATCATAACAAAAGTTTTTTATTAACTACAATACAAAGATATTTTGGAAGTCTTGATAATTTGAGCGCTAATTGACTTATAATATATGAATAGTTAATAATAGGTATTTATACCTATCCGATTTCTTTTTTTATTGTTTGAGCTGTTCAATTTTTTGATAAATATTTAGAACTTTTTGTGCCATAATTTCCCATAAGAATTTTTCAGCTTGTTTTAAGCCTGTTTGTATAAGATGGTTACGGGATTCCAAATTATCTTCTATTGTAATCATGGCATTGGTAATTTCTTGCACATTAAATGGATTGATAAGAACAGCTGCTTCTCCCGAAATTTCAGGCATTGATGATGTATTTGAGGTAATAACAGGCACACCACAAGCCATTGCTTCTATAATTGGTATCCCAAAACTTTCTCGAAGTGAAGGATATAAAAATAGTTCAGACTGACTATAAACAGCCGGCAGATCCATATTTGAAATATAGCCGGTTAGATAAATGTTATCAATAATATTTTCAGCATTAATTTTTGATAGACTTTGTTTTAATATTTTTTTATTAAAATCAGACACTACTAAAGGGAGTTTTTTTGATGATTTTCTCAAATAAAGTTCATATGCTTTTAACACTCTTAAGGTATTTTTTTTAGGATCGGTGTTCCCAAGAAAAAAAATAAATTTATCGGGGAGTTTGTATTTATTTTTGATTAATTGATTTTTACTTTGTTCGTTGATTTTAACAAAATGCCTGCCAACACCATTGTAAACAACAGACAGCTTATCATTATTAAGACCAAAATATTCAACAATCCGCTTTTTTTCAAATTTAGAAACAGTAATAATCTTATCCGTTTTTTTAACAATCCTTGGAACAATAATTCTTCGGTACAAATTGCCAAACTTTTGATATAAAGAGGCTCCTTTTGTAAAAAAGCTTAAACTTTCCATATATATGATATCGTGCAGGGTAAGCACCAAAGGTATGTTGATACTAAGCGGAGCAGTATTACTTGTACAATGCAAAATATCGCAATTTTCCTTTTCAACCGCTTTTGGAAGAACAAATTGCTCCCACACAGGGTAAATACCTCCTGAAAGCAGAACAATTTTAAAATTAGCGGTTTCTTTAATACATGAGTTATCCGGTCCCGGTTTCACAAACACAACATAGTTGTTTTTCAAATCAATTTTTTGCAAATGACGAATAAGTTCCAAAACCACTATATCCATACCGTGTTTTTTTTCTCTAAAAATTCGTTGTGCTTCTATTCCTATTTTCATGTGTTGTTTTTTTATTATTTCTGTTGCCACATAGCCTGTTCCGCTACTGCGGAAGAACCACATGATGTAATACCAACAACCTGTTTATTTACACCAAAAGGATTTGGGTATTGGTATTATGCCGATGCTACATGAAAATAGTACAATTTATTGGACTATATTGAATGTGCAATCGGTATAAAATAAT
>JALWNR010000543.1 GCA_027083715.1 Bacteroidales bacterium | reverse complement strand
ATTGGAATAAAGCCTTAAATGTTTCGTTTTCAAAATATTTAATAAACTCTCTATCACCTTGTGCATAAGGTTTAATTTCACTAGGACCTTTTTGTAAAGCAGTACCTAAATTAGCGAAAACAGCATCGTCTTTACTTTGCTTAGCTGCAACAATAGCTTTTAAGTAATAAAACCATCCGTTATCGTTTTCACCCATTGCATTAAGAGTAGATTCGGCACCACTGAAATCTTTATTTAACAACTGAGCTAACGCTTTGTTGAAAGTATTTTCTGAACCAAAGTTTTGAACAGCCTCAGCATATTTGGCTTCTTTGATATTGATTACACCCATGTTGTAACCTAATGCAGGATGTTTACAACCGGCAGCTTTTGCATCAGCAAAATATTTTTTAGCCTCATCAATATTACCGTTAGTTAAAGCAACAGCACCTAAGTTATTTAAAACAGGTGGGAAGTTTGCTTTTAACTCATTTGCTTTTTCAAACTCAGCCTTTGCCATATCAAGTTTGCCCTGAGCAGCATAAACAGTACCTAAATTATTATGAGCAGTATAGCAATTTGGCTCTTTATTTAGAGCTGCTTTATACAATGATTCTTTAACCGCTAAATCTGTAGTTAAACTAGATGCAGAATAAAGAAGTTCTGTAAGTTTTAAAGTGTCAGGATTTGAAAATAAAGCTTTTAACTCATCATCAGTTTTAACTTTTGTTTCATAATTAGCCTTAATAACCGATCTTCTTAACTGAGGTAAAATATCTTCTTTTAATTGTGTATAAGCTTCGCTTATATTTTTAATTTCTCTTTCGCGAACTTCAGGATCTGAGTACATTGAAAGTACTCTTAAAATAAGATCTTTATCTTGTACATTTGATTTTTCAACTTCTTTTTTGAAACCGTCCCAGTCTTCGGTAGGTGTAGTTTCTCTAACTACAAAATTCGGATCTTTTGCTACAGAAGCTTTTGCTTTTTTCAAAGATTTAGAAATGAATTTTTGTGCTGAATTTCCACGTCCATCTACTAATTTAGCATTTAAATCTTCCGGTCCGTCAGGAGAAGCATAACTGGCGATTTCAACATTTACTAATTCAGTTTCAGATTGGTCAGTTGTAGTTGTAAGTAATTCTAATAATTTCTTAACTTCTTCTTTTTTCAATTCCGAATTACGAAGATCGGATCTTTGAATTACGTAAAGAATAATTGCTTGTTGTAAGTCTGAAATTTTTTCAGGCATTTTTTTAGGAACTTCAACAAATCTTGCCATACCGTTGTTGTCAACACCTAAACCTTGTGTAACTAACAAAGGAGTAACAATGATACCATCTGCAATTTTTACAGTTACCAAATCAGCTTGATCTTTTCCTTTTGAAGCAACTGCTCTGATTTCTAAGTCTGCAATTCGCATGTCATCAGTATAATCAAGAGTATCCTGATAGCTAAAGCTTCCACCTTCTGTCCACGAAATAACTTCATTGTTATCTTCATATTTTTCACCTTGTAAGGTCTTTGATTTCATTTCAGTTTCACCTGTAGCATATTTTAAAACAGGTGTTGAAACCAATAATGCTTTTTTATCAAAATACTTAGGAGGAACAGTACCTTTAATATCAACGGCTACTTTTCCGGCATGCATTTCAAGAGGACTTGGGTTAACAGTATACTTAATGTCTTTGGCTTTTTCAGCCATTTTGTCCACTCCACCGCAACTGTTTAATAAAAATAAAGCGGCGATTAATGATACAAAAGAATAAATTGTAACTTTCTTCATAATAGATAAATAAAAATGTTTGACTAAAGAATTTTCGGTAATTATATATTTATTGCAAATCTAAATAATGTTTTTTATAAATAAAACCTTTAAGTAGTTTTTTTTAAATAAAAAGCTAAAAAAACATGTAAAAGGAAACAATTTTCACAAAATAACCCTATTTATTCCAACAGAATAATTTTTGTTAAATATCACATCCACAATAATTTCAAAATCTTTTGGCTTATTCACAAAATCAATGCCATTTGTGTCAATAATAAGAAACTTAAGGTTTTTCTCCTGCTTAAAATACTCAAAATAGTTTTGTCTTAAAGTATCCAGATACTCTTTTTCAATAGTTTGTTCATAATCTCTGCCACGTTTTTTTATGTTTTTTAGTGCATTTTCACTATTTAGGTGCAAATAAACATACAAATCAGGTTTTGGTAAACCGGTATAAATGATGTTAAACAATTTACGAAAAAGATTGTATTCATCGTCTGCCAATGTAGATTTAGCAAAGATCAAAGATTTAGAAAAATAATAGTCTGATATAGAAAAACTTTTAAATAAATCTCCACTGGCAAGTTCTTCTTTGAGCTGCTGATAACGTTCTGCCAAAAATGATAATTCCAGAGGAAAAGAATACTTTTCAGGACTTTTATAAAATTTAGGAAGGAAAGGATTGTCGGCAAATTGTTCGAGAATAAGTTTAGAATTAAATTTTTGGGCAATCATTTTTGATAAACTGGTTTTTCCTGCACCTATTAAGCCCTCGATAACGATAAAATTGTAATTCACTGATTTTAAGTTTTTTTTAAAAAATATTAAGATTGTCTAAAAAGCCTGTTTTAAATATGTTTTCCTCATTGAAACAAGCCAGCAGTCCACAGTTTGAGGATATACTAATTAAAAACTACGGGCTGCTGACTGCACAAAGTCAAAATTTATTTAATATTTATAGAAATTTTTCGTCAATAAAATTATTCAAATTTGGGAGTAATTCCCATATTATAATAGGCAAATGCCCATCTATCTGCATATTGTTCAATTATTTTTGATGTAGGTGTTCCTGCACCATGTCCGGCTTTTGTTTCAATACGTATCAATACAGGATTTTTTCCTTTTTGATGCTCTTGCAGCGTAGCTGCAAATTTGAAGGAGTGCGCCGGCACTACACGATCATCATGATCTGCAGTTGTAATCAAAGTTGCAGGATATTCTGCATCTTTTACATTATGCAATGGAGAATACCCTAGCAAGTATTTGAACATTTCTTCCGATTCTTCCGAAGTTCCATAATCGTAAGCCCATCCGGCTCCGGCTGTAAACTTATGATAACGAAGCATATCCAGCACGCCCACAGCAGGAAATGCAACTTTCGCCAAATCAGGGCGCTGGGTAATGGTTGCACCAATCAGTAAACCTCCGTTTGACCCACCTGCAATTGCCAGATAGTCTGTTGATGTGTATTTATTTTCTTTTAAATATTCGGCTGCTGCAATGAAATCGTCAAAAACATTTTGTTTGTTCATTTTTGTTCCTGCCAGATGCCATTTTTCGCCATACTCACCACCTCCACGCAAATTAGGCTGTGCATAAATACCACCGTTTTCGAGCCAAACAGTCATTGCTGTGCTAAATCGGGGAGTCAGGCTAATGTTAAAGCCTCCATAGGCGTACAGGTAAGTCGGATTTTTCCCGTTTTTCTCCAAGCCTTTTTTATATACAATGTACATCGGAATTTTTGTTCCGTCTTTACTTTTGTAAAACACCTGTTCGGTTACATAATCCTCCGGATTAAAATCAATGGCAGGTTTCCAGTAAAGTTCTGATTTGCCTGATTTTATATCGTATTTAAAAATGGTGCCCGGATAGGTAAATGATGAGAAAGAGTAATATAAATGTGTATCTTCTTTTTTGCCACTAAAACCACTTGCTGTACCGGATGTGGGCAGTTCTATTTCGCGTACCTTTTTACCTTCATAATCATACTGGATAATTTTTGATTTTACATCCACCATATACGATGCAAAAATGTACCCGCCTGCTGTTGAGGTGCTTAATACATTCTTGGTTTCAGGAATTAAATCTTTCCAGTTTTCAGGAGTCGGATTTGAAGCATCTACTGTAACCACTCTGTTATTGGGGGCATTCAGGTTTGTTTGAATGATTAATTTACTGCCTTCATTATCTATCACCCAGCTTTCACTGTCAAAATTATCCACAACAGTAATAATTTCATTTTCCGGATTACTTAAATCTTTAATGTACAATTCATTACCACTTGTACTATTTGCTGCCGAGATAATTAAATAACGTTCATCCTCGGTTAAACTTGCTCCTATGTATCTGCGTGGTTGTTTTTCACCGCCAAATATTAATTTATCCTCTTTCTGTTCTGTTCCCAATTTATGATAATACAGCTTATGAAATTGTGTTTTCCCTGACAACTGACTGCCTTCTTTGGGTTTATCATAGCTACTGTAATAAAAACCGGTATTTCCCTGCCAGCTTACTCCGCTAAACTTTACATCAATTAAAGTATCTTCTACAATTTCATTAGTTTTTGTATCACGTACAATAATTTTGCGCCAATCAGAGCCTCCTTCCGAAATCAGATAGGCATAAAGCGAACCGTCTTTGGTAAAACTGCCTCCGGCTAATGAAACGGTTCCGTCTTTCGAGAATTTATTCGGATCCAGAAAAACTTCAGCGCCGGTACCATCTTCATTTTTTGAACGGTACAATACATACTGATTTTGCAAACCATCGTTTTTGTAAAAATAGAAATAATCGCCATGCTTTACCGGAGCCGTTATTTTTTCATAATTCCATAGTTTTTCAAGGCGTTTTTTAATTTTATCCCTAAAAGGGATTTTGCTTAAATAACCAAATGTAAGCTCATTTTGTTTTTTTACCCATTCGGCTGTTTCGTCTGATAAATCATCTTCCAGCCAACGATAAGGATCGGGTACTTTTGTACCAAAATACACATCTACCGTATCAACTTTTTTTGTTTCAGGATAAGTTACCGCCATTTGTTCCTGTTTTTCTTGCTGATTACAAGCCATTAAGCCCACCAGCAAAAGTGAATAAAATAATTTTTTCATAATAAATGGTTTTATTGAATTTACTCAACAAAAATAAACAAGATAAATGCATTCTAAAAAAAAATACGTATATTTGAAGAAATAACCTTAAAAACGTTTTAATTATGGATTTACAACCTTATTATAAAATGGTGGAAAACAACATTCAAAAACTTGGGGTTGACCCTGCTAATTGTCGTGGTGAAAAACCCGGGCAGTGGAACCTGAAAAAAGGCTCGGCAAGTGTTTGGATTGATGTGTGGGAAACCAAAGAAGGAAATTACGGCTATTTTCAGTGTATGGCTCCGGTAGTAAAAATTCCGACTGAAAATACCGAAGCTTTTTATCAGGAAATTTTAGAAATAAACCATAAACTATATGGTGTAGGAATGACCAAATTTAAAGATCATATCTACATAAAAACCATCAGAGAACTTCAGGGTATTGATGAAGAAGAAATGATGGCTATGATGAACAGGATTGGTAATTATGCCGATGATTATGACGATTTGCTGTTCAATAAATACTGGGGAGGAGATACCGGAGGCGGACCGGGTTCTGTATAATCTACGTATTCAAATATTTGTATGCAGCAAACGAGTGCTGCATTTATTTCTTAAGCCATTAGAATACAGGGTATTGTAAACAAAAGCAATCTTTTGATTTAAGCCAATTTAAACAACTCTTACTTTTATGAATTTAGAAGTTTACTTTCAATTAGCCGAAGATGCACTTAAAGAAATAGGTGTTGCCCCTGAAACAGTCCGTAAAAGTATAGGACAATGGGCTTTACAAAAAGGCTCGGCAAATATCGACTTGATTATTTGGTACGATAAAAAAAATCAGAGTGCTTACATACAGGTATCTGCAACAGTTGTGAAAGCACCTGAGCAAAACAAAGAAGCCTTTTACTCGGAAATACTGGACATTAATGCCAAAATTTTCGGTGTCGGTATGGTGAAAATTGATCCGTGGATTATTATGCGCCATGTTCGCGAAGTAGAAGATATTGATGTGGGTGAACTTGTAAGAACAATCCACAGAGTAGCTACCTATACTGATATTTATGATGATTACCTGAAAAAAAAGTATTGGGGAGCAGCCTGAAAATAAGCATTAAAGTGTTAATCCGGCTTCAAACTGTTTTTTATCTTTTATTTTACCCAAAATACGTCCGGCAATTAAACCGATAACAAAACCAAATAAAAGGCTTTGTTGCATAAACCCCGGAATGGTAAGATAAGCAATGAGTGCACCTCCCAGTAATCCGAGAATTACACCCAGCAAAGAGTATAAGGATATAAAATAAGATGGTGGATAAACACGGTGCTTTTTGCGTAAATGATCGTGCATGGCATTTATTTTTTTTTCAAATGCTTTGCGCGATTTTAAATCTCCTTTGAGGTAATCGAACAAGTTTTCGGCAAGTTCTTCCGATACTTCCTTCGACTCTTTACAAAAATCACATTCTCCGGCAAAATAATCAATTTTTTGTGCCATTTTTAAAAACGTATCTACCTGAAAAAACTTAAAATCATTTTTATACAATAAATCGTTTTGCTCAATGGCTGTTTTTTCCAGTTTTTTATACCAAAGTGATTCTTGCATGACTTTCAATAGTTTATATTAAAAATTGAACGGTTTATTTTGTAAATAAAAAAAGGACAGCCGAGATTAGCCAGCTATCCTTTAATTTATAATGTCAAAGTATTTAATCTTTCTTTTCCGGTTTTGGAAGTAATGCTTTACGCGATAATTTCAGTTTTCCTGATTTTTGATCAATATCAATAATTTTCACATCTACCATTTCGCCTTCTTTCAATACATCTTCCACAGAATTTAAACGTTTCCATTCAATTTCCGAAATATGCAATAATCCGTCTTTTCCGGGTAAAATTTCGACAAAAGCACCAAACGATACAATTGATTTTACCTTGCCGCGATAAACGCTACCTATTTCGGGAACCTCAACAATAGCACGAACTTTTGCTAAACCTGTTTCAATACTGTTTTTGTCAGGTCCTGAAATCAGTACAATACCTTTTTCGTCTTTTTCTTCAATAGTGATGGTTGTATTACTTACTGCCTGAATTTCCTGAATAATTTTTCCTCCGGGACCAATAATTGAACCAATCATATCCTTGGGAACAATTATTTTCTCAATTCTCGGAACATGAGGTTTAAAGTCTTCACGCGGAGCCTCAATGGTTTCAAGCATTTTACCTAAAATATGAGCTCTGCCTTCTTTTGCCTGATTTAATGCTTTTTCCAGAATTTCATAAGACATTCCGTCTATTTTTATATCCATCTGGCAGGCAGTAATCCCTTTATCGGTTCCGGTTACTTTAAAGTCCATATCACCAAGGTGGTCTTCATCACCTAAAATATCTGACAAAACGGTATATCTTTCAGGATTATCCATAATCAAACCCATAGCAATACCCGAAACCGGACGTTTGATTTGGATTCCTGCATCCATAAGTGCCAATGTTCCTGCACAAACCGTAGCCATTGACGAAGAACCGTTTGATTCTAAAATGTCGGAAACCACACGGATTGCATACAAACTATCCTCGTCTTCGGGCAACATACGTTTCAGTGCACGATGTGCCAGATTTCCATGACCAATTTCGCGGCGGCTTACACCACGCACAGGACGTGCATCACCGGTTGAGAAAGGAGGGAAATTATAATGTAGTAAAAAGCGGTCTCTGCCTTGTACCAATGCTTCGTCAATAATTTTTTCGTCAAGGCGCGTACCCAAAGTAACGGTTGTTAATGATTGAGTTTCACCTCTGGTGAAAATAGCCGAACCGTGTGCGGCAGGTAAATAATCCACCTCGCACCAAATCGGACGTATTTCAGTTGATTTTCTTCCATCCACACGGATACCTTCATCCAAAAGCAAGTTGCGAACGGCTTTCTTTTCTACATCGTGAAAATAAATTCCGGTTAAAAAGCCTAATTCTTCCTGTTCTTCTTCGCTCAATGTTTCAACAAATTCCTCTTTAATTTGTTTGAAAGCATCGCTGCGCTCGTGTTTGGGTAGTCCTTTTTTGGCTACATCATATACACGTTGATAGGCAAAATCGTATATTTTTTGATATAATTCTTCGTTTTTTTCTTCACGCTCATAGTCACGTTTTACCACATTCAGGTCTTTAGCCATATCAATTTGTGCCTGACACTGAACTTTAATCGCTTCGTGTGCAAAATGAATTGCTTCGAGCATTTCCTGTTCCGATACTTCGTCCATTTCACCTTCAACCATCATCACATCACTAAGTGTAGCAGCTACCATGATGTCAATATCGGCATGCTCATTTTCTTCCATCGAAGGATTGATTTTCAGCTTACCATCAATTCTTGCTACACGTACCTCAGAAATAGGACCTTCAAAAGGCACATCCGAAACAGCTAATGCTGCCGAAGCTGCCAATCCTGCCAGAGAATCGGGCATATTTTCCGAATCGCCCGAAATCAGGCTAACCGTAACGAAAGTTTCGGCATGATAATCATCAGGAAATAATGGACGCAAAGCTCTGTCCACTAATCGGGCTACTAAAATTTCACTATCGCCGGGTCTTCCTTCTCTACGTAAAAATCCGCCGGGGAAACGCCCCACGGCTGAAAAATTTTCTCTATATTCTACCGACAAGGGCATAAAATCGGCATCTTGTTTTTGTTCTTTTGCGGAAACAACCGTTGCCAGAAGCATGGTTTTTCCCATTTTGACGACAACAGAGCCGTCTGCTTGTTTTGCCAGTTTTCCGGTTTCCAGGGTGATAATTCTTCCGTCACCCAAATCAATATCTTTTTGATATAAATTGTACATAATTTATTGTGTTATTTTAAAATTTTTAAGAGGGAAAGATATACAAAAAAGTACTAATTAAAAAATATGTGGTATTTTTCTTATGAGTAAAACACTATCTTAAGATAGCATAAGTTCTGTGTAGTACGTAATGTATCTCCTCTTGTGAAAGTATATTCTTGAATAAAAAAAGGCAATTAACATTGCCCTTTTTTATTATCTTCTTAATCCTAATGACTTAACAATT
Organism: Bacteroidales bacterium; assembly: GCA_027083715.1. Lineage (GTDB taxonomy): Bacteria > Bacteroidota > Bacteroidia > Bacteroidales > NBLH01 > NBLH01. The sequence continues at coordinate 3,951 of JALWNR010000543.1, read as the reverse complement.
GCACGATATCTTTCAATATCTTTTCTTTTCAGATAGTCAAGAAGTCTTCTTCTTTTACCAACAAGCTTAATCAAAGCTCTTTGTGTACTGAAATCTTTTCTGTTTTTTTTCAGATGCTCTGTTAAATGACTAATGCGATAAGAAAAAAGAGCAATTTGTGCTTCAGAAGTACCGGTATCGGACTCTGATTTACCGTAAGTCGTGAAAAATTCTTTCTTCTTTTCAGTTGTTAAATACATATTCTTTTCTGTTTATTATATTTACCACTCCATAATGAGCCTGCAAAATTAGATATTTTATTTTAAATAGCAAGATTTTGTTAAAATAATTTTTGAAAAATACAATAATGTAATATACAATTGACATTTTAGTCTTCGAGCCAATAAAAAAAAGCCGTCCAAACATACGGGCAGCTTTTAACACCATACGTAGCAAAATATAGCCAAATGCAAAACTAATGGCATGAAATATTAGACTATCAAATAATTCGGAAAAGGAGATTTTATTAAAATAAATTCCCAAAACAGCTCCGTCAATAAGCATAACAAGCCATAAAATAATTCGAATAATGTTTGATTTCTCAGGCTTCATAATCTTTATAATTACTCCACAATTCCCATTTTTTTCATTAAAAACATAGCGTTTAAATTTTGGCTGATACCGATTTTTATTTTATAATCAAAAAACAGCTCATTGTCTTTTATATCAACTTCAAAACGGTAATTTTCAATATTTTGTGGATATTTTTCAATCATTTTGCCTAATTCAATATCGTGTGTGGCTATCAAACCCGATGCTTGTAATTTAATAAGTCGTTCAATTAATGCTGCCGAACCCAAATGCTTGTCTTTTGAATTTGTTCCGCGCAGCATTTCATCAACAATAACAAAAAGTTTTTTGCCGGTTTCTAGTTGTTCAATTATTGATTTCAGTCTTTTCAGTTCAGCATAAAAATAGGATTCATGCTTTTGCAGCGAGTCATTGGTTCGTACACTTGTATGCAATGCCACAGGGACAAATTTAAATTCACGCGCACAAACTACACTACCCGCCATTGCCAAAATCAAGTTTACTCCCATAGTGCGCAAAAAAGTGCTTTTACCTGCCATGTTGGCTCCGGTAATGATACGTATTTGGCTGTATCCGTTTATTGAAAAATCATTGTCAATACGTATTTTTTCATCCAATAGCGGATGTCCTCCGGCTTGCATTTTCAAATAAAACGCACCTTCAACAGGTTTAGGCATAACAAAAGCCGGATGGTTATGTGCCAAATTTGCCAAACTGTTTAGTGCATCGAATTGATAAATAGCCTGAAACCATTTTTCAATATTTTCATGGTTCTTTTCTCGCCATTTTTCTAATCTTAAAACAATCTGTAAGTCCCATAAGAGAAATCCGTCAGCAAAAATTATGAATACAAGATTTAATCTATTATCCAACATCCCCGCTAATTTTTTAAGTTTTTTCAATTCTGACGAAGGCTTTTGCGCTCCTTTATGATTGTCTGTTATCAAGTCTTTTAAATCCTTAGATTTAAAACTTTCATTTTCAATACTCCTCAATAACCTTTCGTATTTATCAAGAATCTTTACTTTCTTTCCAATACGCGCATGCATCTCCATTATTTTTTTATTAAAAAGACCTACAACTGCCAACATAAACAACACTACCAAGACTAAACCCATAAAAGGAAATAAACCTAAAATGGTGAAAATTAATGCTGTAACCGAAAACATTGGCAAGACAATTAACAAAAAAGGTAATATTTTAATCTTACTGAAATAAAAGCCTGAATTTATCCAATCAATAATCTCTTTATGAAAATCAGCATCTCTATTTAATTTATTTTTTAGTGAAAACCACGAAGAATAATCATCGGTTTCTTCCTCATTTTCCATAATAATATTACCTGTTGCCTGAAAATTTTGTCGCCAGTCGAGTTTTGCCGAAAGCTCATTTACCGCCTGCTGACGATTTAATATACTTTGTATATTAAGCAAAGGATTTTTTAAAAAATCAGCAAGTCGGTCAGCTCCACCTTTTGTACATGTGCGGTTTAATGATTGATAAATTGAAGCCTCACCGAAAATATCCAAATCATAAGTAAAAGGATGGTCGTAATCAAGATATTCCATACCTGCCGGAAATACTGAAAAATTACCGGATAAGGCTTTTAGTTCATCTTCGTTAATTTTTACCAAGTTTTTTAACAAAGCAATCTTTTGTTGATTGCGCACATTAACCCGTACCAAATATAAAAATGGAATTAAAGCTATAAAATTTACCCAAAGAATAGTATTAATGCCGGATTTTCCAATAATAAAACTAAGTGCAATTGCCGACAGAAAAATAATCAGGCGCAAAGCCGAAACCCAATAGTTTTTACGTTTTATTTCATTTAATTCGGTCTTGAATTTATCCAAACGAGAAGAATATTTTTGTTGAAGCTTATTCATATTTGTTTTTTCAACAAAGGTATGATAAAGTAATTATCGGGCAAGTGTTTTTTTGAACCAAAAATCCACAAACCTATATTAAAAACACTGACAATCATTGTATCACTATCGGGTTTAAAGTGAACCCGTTTTGTTTGTAAATGCCTGTTAATTAAAGGGGGGGGGACACTGGTTTGTGGATTTAAGGTTTGCAGCAAAAATATCATAAAAAGCTTATTTTTTCATCCGAAAACGTGGAGTTTTTACTCGATTCTCTTTTTCGATAAATCTCTTGCTGAATGATGAACAGTCAATATATCGACTTGTTTTTCATCTACTATTTTATAAATAATTCTGTAACTTCCTTCAATGAGTTCTCTTATATCTTCTCTGTTAATTTCCTCTACGATTTTTCCCGAATGAATATGCTGCTTTAATATTTTTGTTCTGTTTTTTAATCTAATAACTTGAAGTTTAGCATATTGTTTGGAATCTCTTGATATGTATTCAGCTATTGACTTTAAATCATCCTTTGCTTGATACGTCCAATTTATTCGAACCATTTTTCTATTTCTTTTTCCATTTCATCATCTGAAATTACTTCACCTTTTTCAGATTGCTCCATCCCATTTTCAATCTTTTCAATTAGTATCAACTTTTCAATTAATTCATCTATTGAAAACTCATCCGGTAAACGATCAATCTGCTCTCTAAGTTTTACTTTTGTTAACATCGCAAGTTATTTTATTTATTTTTTCGTTTTTATTAAAGTAAACCTCCAATATTGCTTTAAAACGATTTACACAAATATACGAATAATTGTTCATTTTTTTAATAAATATGAAATATACTCTGATAGTATTCAAATTTAACAAATAATTAACACTTTTCGATTAAATAAATTCCTATTTTTGCGGGTTCGTAACAACTAACAAATAAAATATGAAAAATAAAAAATTTATCTTAATTATCCTCGATGGTTGGGGAAAAGGAAACGGAACAAAAGCAGATGTCATTGCCAATGGCGAAACTCCTTATATTGACAGTTTATATAAAAAATACCCTAATTCATACCTTTTAACCGATGGCGAAAATGTAGGCCTTCCGAAAGGACAAATGGGAAACTCAGAAGTAGGACACATGAACATTGGTGCCGGACGTATTGTTTATCAGGATTTGGTGAGAATTAACAAAGCTATTGAAGACGGTAGTATTGCTGAAAATCCAGCATTAAAAGAAGCTTTTAGCTACGCTAAAGAAAACAATAAAAAAGTTCATTTTATCGGATTGATTTCTGATGGTGGAGTGCATTCATTAGATACTCATCTGTATAAACTTTGCGACCTAACCAAAGACTATGGTTTAAATAATGTATATATTCATGCAATTACTGACGGGCGCGATACTGACCCCAAAAGCGGTTTAGGATACATTAAAAATTTAGAAAATCACCTGCAAAACAGTAATGGAACCATTGCCACACTTATTGGCAGATATTACACTATGGACAGAG
>JALWNR010000542.1 GCA_027083715.1 Bacteroidales bacterium | reverse complement strand
CCTTCGGCGTCTCCCTTCGCATGCTCCGAAGTCCTTTGGCGCCTTTGCTGCGCTCCGGCGCCGACGGTCTTCTTCGCCGGTTCGGGAAACCCGCGCTTCCTGGGGCTAACGCATTGGCCGCGCTTGTTTTCCCTCGCTGCTCCACAAGCCTTCGGCTTCCGCTAACCCTGGCAAAGGCCGCACCTTGTCTTGTTTCGCGGCTCCCGACATTGCTACGCAATGTACGGGACAAGTTCCGCAAGCCCTGACGGTCTTGCTCCGCGGGCTTCGGAGCCACCTGCGGTGTCTCCTTGCGGCCCTCGGAGCCCTTCGGTCTCCTCGGGTTGCGGCGAACCCGCTGCGCGGTTTCGCCTTCTATATTTACAGTAGTGGAATATCCATAAACCCGGATGTTTCAACCGAAACCGGATGCCCCATGTAGCCGCGCGATTTATCGCGCGGAAAAGGGCGCCTTTTGATGTAGGTTAATGTATAATGCCACCGGTGGCAGGAGGCACCGACGGAGCAGGCTTCCGGTGGCCAATACACAGGTCACGCTTGTTTTCCCTCGCTTATCGCCGGGCCGGCCACGGCCGTCCCGGCTTTGCGGATAAATATAAATATTCATTTAAACAGCTTGTTATGAACTAAATATACACAACAAAAAGTTGCAGAAATGGAAAATATAAGTAATTTTGTAATTATATGCAAACATAATACTTCATGCAAAAAACTATCAAATAAAGGAATAAAATGAAATTAACCATATTTTATTCGTGGCAAAATACAACAGATACAAAATATAATAAATATTTTATATTAGACTGTATAAAAAAAGCCACAAAGAAATTAAAAAATAATCCTGAATTGAAAGGGATAGATTTTGAAATTCAAGAAGGTATAACAGGAGAACCAGGTGCGCAAAAGGTAGCGTCAAAAATTGTAGATGAAAGAATTCCCAAATGTGATATTTTTATTGCAGACTTGACGATAGTAAATCATTTATTTCCTAACGATTTATCAAATGATGTTATTGATAAGCTGAAAGCATCAATAAAACCCAGTCCTAATCCAAATGTTCTATTGGAATATGGAGTTGCTATTAAGTCTTTGGGATACGAAAGAATCATTGGGGTTATAAATAATATTTATGGTTCACCAAAAGAAAATAGCGAAATCCTTCCTTTTGATATTAAACATTTAAGATTTCCAATTGAGTATAAATATTCTTCTTTTCAAAATGATAAATCAGAAATACAAAAAGGACTTGTTTCTGATTTAAGCAAGGCAATAAAAGATGTAGCACTTTTTGCAATAAAGCATCAAAAAGATAAATTTAGACCATTTTTAACTTGGGAACAATGGAAAGAAGAAATAGATACAAACCAAGAATATTATAATAATGATAAAACAAACGAGATAAAAGAAACTATACTTAATGGAATAGGAAAAACAAATGAAAGTATTCGTTTAATAGGATTATCTGGGCTTGGCAAAACTCGATTACTATTTGAAATATTTCGACCTAATAATTCAAATCAAGATTCTATTTTATTAAGTAGTAAAATTCTTTACATTAATTACAATTATTATCCTACCTTTGATTTTTATCAATCCTTTTTTTCAAGATTAATTATTGATAAAGAAGAAAGAATTATAATAATAGATAACTGCCCACAAAATCTTCATAGAAATTTACTTCATCATCTAAGAAACGACAACAATAAATTAAAATTCATCACTATTGATTCAAATCCAGAAGAAATTGAATTAAATCCAATTAATGATGTTGATTACATTCTTATTAAAAAAGATGACTTGGGAAGTATTGTTGAACAGATTCTTGAAAAATACAATTTTATAGGTAAGGATAAAATAGAAAAAATAAAAGAATTTGCACAAGGAATACCTTTAATGGCTGTATTAATGGCGAATAGTATTAAAGAAGACAGCAAACAATTTATTGGAAAGTTAAATGATAAAGAATTATTAAATAAACTTTTAGGGAAACAAGGAGAAGATATAAATAATAGAACTATATTAAAATCATGCTCTTTATTCAATTATATTGGGTTTGAAGATGAAAAGAAATCACAATTAAAATTTATTGCAACTAATAAAAACATTACGAGTATAGATGGAACTGATATAGTAATAATTAATGGGTTTAAAAGGGTTTGTAACTTTTACTTAAAAAGAGAAATATTTGAGAGACGGGGAAGGTATATAGGAATGCGACCATCCCCGCTTGCAATGCACCTAACACAAGAATGGCTTGATGAAAGTGATTCAGAAAGAGTTTTGAAAGTTATAGAAGATTTGTCAAAACTGAATGACCCCGATAAAACAGAATTAATAGAATCCTTTGCTGAAAGAATGAAATATTTGGGTTATGATGACAAAGCTGTTTTAATAGTTGAAAAAATTATTGGAGAAGCATCCCCTTTCGATAATGCGGAAGTTTTGAATACAAAACTGGGTTCACGCCTCTTCCGCTCTTTTGTTGAAGTGAACCCAGTAGCCGTTTTAAATAATTTTATTAGAAACATTTTCCCTTTATCAAAAGACGAGTTATTAAAATTTGAAGACAGTAGAAGAAATCTTGTATGGGTATTAGAAAAATTATGTTTTGATAAAAGAACTTTTATTGATGGAGCTAAAATACTTTGTAAACTATCCATTGCTGAAAATGAAAATTTTGCAAATAATGCAACAGGGCAGTTTTTACACCTCTTTAATATATTGTTACCTGGAACAGAAGCAAATTTAATTGATCGCTGGAAAATTATAGAATGGATGTTAAACCAAAAAGAAAATAACTATTTAAATTTAGCTTTGAAAGCCATGGATGTTGGATTAAACTATAGTTTTTTTACTAGAATAAGTGGTGCAGAAAAACAAGGAACAAAGGTGCTAAAAGATTATAAACCAAGTTTAAATGAAGTAAAACAGTATTGGAAAAAGATACTTACAGAACTTACAAATATTGCTTTGTCTAATAATGAATATTCAGAGTATGCTTGTGAAATAATTGCAAATAAATTAGTAGATGCAAGTACTGTTGGGTTATCAACTTTATATTATCCATTTGTTGAGAAGATTATTAAACACAGAAATAATAATTGGGATAAAGGATTAGTGAGTTTAATGT
>JALWNR010000541.1 GCA_027083715.1 Bacteroidales bacterium | reverse complement strand
GTATAAGTCTATATATTTAAGTACTTTCGGGAAAGTAAAAAATAACATTTAATTTATAGTATTATGGCACAAAATTCACATAAAATTATTTACACTCACACCGACGAAGCTCCTGCTTTGGCAACATATTCTTTGTTACCAATAATTAAAGGCTTCACAAAAAAAGCAAATGTAAATATTGAAACAAGCGACATTTCTTTAGCAGGAAGAATTATTGCTAATTTTCCCGAAAATTTAAGCGATGAGCAAAAAATACCGGATTATTTGGCAGAATTAGGTGAATTAACACACAAACCCGAAGCAAACATTATTAAATTACCAAACATCAGCGCTTCAATACCACAATTACAAGCTGCTATTAAAGAGTTGCAGGAAAAAGGATATGATTTACCCGATTTTCCCGAAGAACCAAAAACCGATGAAGAAAAAGCTTTGCGCGAACGTTTTGCCAAAATACTGGGTAGTGCGGTAAACCCTGTTTTGCGCGAAGGTAATGCAGACCGTAGAGCTGCTGCATCTGTAAAGAAATTTGCACAGAAAAATCCACATCGGATGATGAAAGATTGGCCTGAAAATTCAAAAACTCATGTTGCTCATATGAATTCAGGCGATTTTTACGGCAATGAAAAATCAGTTACTTTATCAAACGATACAGACTTTAAAATTGAACTTCATAAAGAAAATGGTGAAGTAACCGTTTTAAAAAACGGATTATCAGGGCTAAAAGCTGAGATTCTGGATGCAACCTATATGAGCAAAAAAGCTTTACGCGATTTTTATGCTAAGCAAACCGATGATGCCAAAGCAAAAGGCGTACTTTTATCTTTGCACCTGAAAGCCACTATGATGAAAGTTTCTGATCCGATAATGTTTGGTCATGCGGTAGAAGTTTTTTACAAAGATGTATTAGAAAAACATGCGGCGACACTTAATGAATTAGGTTTTAACCCCAATAACGGTTTGGCTGATTTGTACGATCGCCTTGAAAAACTTCCCGAGGATAAAAGAAAAGAAATCGAAACAGATATTCAGGAGCTTTACAAAGTTCGTCCTGAGCTAGCAATGGTTGATTCTGATAAGGGAATTACCAATTTGCATGTTCCGAATAATATAATTATTGATGCCTCGATGCCGGTTGTTATCCGTGATGGCGGTAAAATGTGGGGGCCCGACGGACAATTGCACGATACAAAAGCCATGATACCCGACCGATCTTATGCAACAATGTATCAGGAAGTTATTGAAGATTGTCAGGCAAACGGACAATTTAATCCTGCCACAATGGGAGCGGTTTCAAATGTGGGCTTGATGGCTCAAAAAGCAGAAGAATACGGTTCGCACCCGACAACTTTTGAAATTTCGGCAAAAGGAACCGTTAAAGTAGTAGATACGTCAGGCAATGTATTGATGGAACATGCTGTGGAAGAGGGAGATATATGGCGTATGTCGCGAGTTAAAGATATTCCGGTACAAGACTGGGTAAAATTGGCGGTAAACAGAGCTAAAGCAACAGGAGCACCTGCTGTATTCTGGTTGGATAAAAACCGTGCACACGATGCTCAACTGATTGAAAAAGTAGAAAAATACCTTAAAGACTATGATACCACAGGTTTGGAAATACATATAATGGCACCGGTTGAAGCCATGAAATTTACTTTGAAGCGTACACGTGCCGGAAAAGATACTATTTCGGTAACAGGTAATGTATTAAGAGATTACCTGACTGATTTATTCCCGATTTTAGAACTGGGAACCAGTGCACGTATGCTTTCAATTGTGCCTTTATTAAACGGTGGCGGATTGTTTGAAACAGGTGCCGGAGGTTCTGCACCCAAACATGTTCAGCAATTCCTGAAAGAAGGTCATTTGCGTTGGGATTCTTTGGGTGAATTTTTGGCATTAACGGCTTCATTAGAGCACCTTGGAAATAATTTTAATAATCCGAAAGCTATTGTTTTGTCTAAAACACTGGACGATGCGGTAAGCAAATATCTTGAAAACGGAAAAGCTCCGGGGCGTAAAGTAGGACAGTTGGATAATCGCGGTTCGCATTTTTATCTGGCTCAATACTGGGCAGAAGCATTAGCAGAGCAAAATGATGATAAAGAACTACAGGAAATATTTAAAACTGTAGCGGCGAAGTTGAAAGAAAATGAAGATAAAGTTTTATCGGAAATTGCTGCTGCCGAAGGAAAAGCCACTGATATTGGCGGATATTATATGCCAGATGATGAAAAAACAGAAAAAGCAATGCGTCCGAGCAGTACTTTAAATAAAATTATTGACAGTATTGGATAATTGGTCATTAGTAAACTTGTCTGCCTATCGGCGGATTGGTTACTAGAAACGGGGAGTTGGGAACTGTATCCTTGGTACTGGGGATTGAGGACTGGTGACCGATAACTGTAAAAATTTACGATACTTAATTTAAAACAATCTGCCGATAGGTGAACAAGTCATAACAATTTAAAATTTACAGCTATGTTAAAAGAAAAAGTTGAAAAAGCATTAAATGAGCAAATAAAAAAAGAAGGTTATTCTTCTCAGTTATATTTGGCAATGGCTTCATGGGCTGAAAAAAAAGGATACAACGGAGCTGCACAGTTTTTATATCATCATGCGGATGAAGAACGTGGGCATATGTTAAAATTGTTTCATTATATTAATGACCGTGATGGTTATGCCATCGTACCTGCAATTGAACAACCACCTTCAGAATTTGAATCACTGAAATCTGTTTTTGAAGGAGTTTTGGAGCATGAGCAAATGATTACCGAATCAATTAATAATTTAGTAGGTATTTGTGTAGAAGAAAGAGATTATACTACACAAAACTTTTTGCAATGGTATGTAACAGAGCAAATTGAGGAAGAAAATCTGGCAAAAACAAATCTTGATAAACTAGTATTATTGGGCGATGACAAAGCCAATATGTACATGTTTGACAAAGATATGGCAGAAATGGCAGCCTCTTTTGGAGCAGGAGCAGCTGAGTAGGAACAAATAGTTTTTGAATAATTATAGAAACGCCGGAGGTATTTATCTTCGGCGTTTTTTAGTTTATCTGTTAAATTTCGGGCTTTATTATCCTCACAGATATATAAATACAAGAAGAGTTTCAATATAATTG
>JALWNR010000540.1 GCA_027083715.1 Bacteroidales bacterium | reverse complement strand
GGTTTACATTGAAGACCTTGTAGGGAAAGGACTCGAGTGGACAGTTATTGCTGAACTTTTAATTTATGCTGCAGCAGGACTGGTACCTCTGGCACTGCCTCTGGCTATTTTGTTTGCCTCAATAATGACTTTTGGTGATATGGGCGAACATTTTGAATTAACAGCCATGAAATCGGCAGGTATTTCTTTGCAAAAAATTATGGCACCCTTAATTGTTTTATCTATTATTATAAGCATTGGTGCATTTTTCTTTTCCAATAATGTTATTCCTTATACCAATCTGAAAACCGGTTCTTTGCTTTATGATGTGATGCATCAACGTCCTGAGTTAAATATTAAAGAAGGTATTTTTAGTAATGATATTGATGGGTATAGCATAAAAATTAAATCTAAAAATCCGAAAACGGCTATGATGTATGATTTTATGATTTACGACCATAGCGAAAGAAGAGGAAATCCAAAAGTAACTCTTGCCGATTCGGGAAGAATGGAAATGACCGATGATCAGCGGTATATGATTGTTACCTTATATCATGGCTATTCATTTGAAGAAATGAAAGAGCAAAGCAGGGGGACTAAAAGAAAATATCCTGAACATCATGATAAGTTTGATAAACAAGTTATTATATTTGAATTAGAGGGTAGTGAGTTGAAAAGGACAGACGAAGCTTTGTTTAAGCATAATTATCAAATGAAAAATTTACGTCAATTATCATATTCGCAAGATTCGTTACAGAAAAAATTGGACAGAAAAAAAGAGAACTTTATTGCCGGTTTGAATAGGAGCAAATATTATCGTTATGAACGAAAAATTACAAACTATGCTGATACGGCTCAATTAATAAGAGATTCAATAATCAGGCATATAGAACCTGAAAAGCTGAACGTAATTGAAAACCTTGATAGTTTATTTAGTTCGTTAAAGCCCGAGGCAAAACAGAGGGTTTTAGACATGGCAACAGAATATGCTCAAAACTCATTAAAACTAATCCAAACTACCGAAAAAGATTTATACGAACGAAAAAAAAATATTCAAAAACATAAAGCTGCCTGGCACGAAAAGCTTACACTATCGTTTGCTTGTTTAATCTTTTTCTTCATAGGAGCACCCTTGGGTGCTATTATCCGAAAAGGTGGTTTTGGAATGCCTTTTTTGGTTTCTATAATCTTTTTTCTTACTTATTATGTAATACTCATTACCGGAAAAAAATTGGCACAAGAAGGTACATGGGAAGCATGGCAAGGAATGTGGCTTTCTTCTGCATTTACACTTCCTCTAGGTATTTTTCTAACCTACAAAGCAACTACCGATTCGGTACTTTTTGATATGGATACTTACCTTGATTTTTTGAAACGCCCCTTTAAGGTATATGAAATTAAATATAAAGATCCGTTTTTGGCTTTTCATAGAAATGTTGGCGATGTGAGCGGCTATGATTTTCGTAAAAATATTAATTCGTTAATTGTAAATTCTGATAATATTATCAAGCAGATCAATCACGGAATAAGCGGGCACAATAAATTGTACAGTTGGTTATTAAGCAAGGATTTTTCTGTATTAAAAGATTTTGAACAAGAATACGATGCACTTTATGAACGACTTTCGATAAAATACAGAGACAAAGCCTTGTTGCAAAGTATTTTGTCAAAATTTCCGCAAATAGAAGCTGAAAAATACCAGATTAAAGGAGCAAAAAGAAGATTCAATTTTGTTACACTAACTTTTTTATATTTTCCTGTTGGAGTTTTGGTATTATTCCGCTCTTACCTGAAACTTAAAGTGCTAAAGGACAAAATACAAACAATTAAAGATAAATTAAAAGAAATTGAGCCTTTGATATAAACAAGCAGTTTGTGAAAATACTTGTACTTAGTAATAAATTTCCGTATCCACTAAAAGACGGTGGTGCTATTGCCACTTTTAATTTGATTAAAGGACTGATATATCAAGGAAATAAACTTACTTTATTAACATTTAATACCAAAAAACATTATTTTTCTACGGAAAAGTTTCCGATAAATGAAGCTCAAGGCTTAGAAATACATTCCGTACCACTGGATACTACACCAAGAATAATTCCCGCACTGATAAACCTCCTTTTTTCAACAAAGCCCTATATTGCAGAGCGATTTTATAGTAGTAATTTTTTATTGAAATTGGCTGATTTACTTAAAAACAATCAATTTGACGTAGTACAAATTGAAGGATTATACCTGCTGCAATATATTCCTGAAATCAGAGCAAAAAGCAATGCTTTAATCAGTTATCGTGCACATAATGTGGAATACGAAATTTGGCAACATCTGGCAAAAAACAAAAAAAATCCGTTGATTAAATTTTACTTGAATAAGCTGAGTAAAAGAATCAGGAAATTTGAGCAACAGATTATTAATCAGTACGATGTATTGTTGCCTATTTCTGAAAAGGACAATGATTTTTTTCAAAAAAACGGTAATCGCAAGCCTGTTTTAATCTGTCCGGCAGGATTTGACACTGCCGAATTTGTGCAATACCAAAAAATCGTTACAGAGCCTGAATTATATTTTATCGGTAGTCTTGAATGGCTCCCCAACAGGGAAGGCTTACTATGGTTTATTGAAAACTGCTGGGCTGATTTAAAAAAACGCTATCCAAAAATAAAATTTCATATTGCCGGACGAAATGCACCACCCGCTTTTCAGGGAAAAATTAAATTTAAAGATATTATTTTCAAAGGCGAAGAGGAAAACGCTTATGAGTTTATCAGGGATAAAAGTATTATGATTGCTCCTTTACTCTCAGGTAGCGGAATGCGCATAAAAATTATCGAAGCATTTTTTATGCAAAAAGCAGTAGTATCTACAAGTCTGGGCGCAGCAGGAACAAAAAGCATTGATAACAGACATATACTCATTGCAGAAAATGCAAGTGAGTTTATACAAAAAATCAGTATATTAATTAATAATATTAATAAATATACCGAAATTGTTAAGAATGCAAAGGCATTGGCTTTAAGCAATTTTGACAACAGACAAATTACTCAAAAATTAGATGATTTTTACAAAAAAACAGTTTACTAACCGCAATAATTCATGAAATTCTCTTTATGCAGATACGAGGCACCGAATTCCGCCGACATATCTTTATATTTCA
>JALWNR010000539.1 GCA_027083715.1 Bacteroidales bacterium | reverse complement strand
TTGTTAAAATTAACAATATAATAAACAAAAATAATATGCTCAATAATTTGCGTACCCCTAATATACGTTTATTTGTTTTTGGAACCTTACGTAAAGGAGGAAGACTTGATTTTTACATGGAAGGTAGTCAGTTTCAGGGGATGTGTTATACACAAGGACAATTAATGAAATCTGAAATTGGCAGTGCTTATATTGATTTTAACGGTAAAAATGCATATACCATTGGAGAATTATATCTTGTGAATTTTTATTGTTTGTTGCGAATTGATCATCTCGAAAGTACTTCGGGAGAGTTTCCTGCCGGTTATGATTTAGACATTATTCCTTACTGGCCCTATTCAGCAGGTACTGATATTAATTTCTCGGATGAAAATAAATCTTTTGCTTTGTTTTATCGTCGAAGAAACACCCCTGTTAAAATTCAATGCGGTGATTGGATTAATCGTAAAAAACCGATAGAAGCACTAGAGAAATTTCTTGTAGGCGAACGAAACCAGAGTTTAGCCGATAATGATATTATCAGATTTTTAACAGATTATTTAACTACTTATTAATTCTGCGAATCTTTTCGCATTAAGCATATTAGTGAATGAAGAACCTGAAATCCCGCTTATTAAACGTGTTGTTTTGGTCAGTTGTTTCGGCAGCCTTTATAGGTCCCGGTACAGTAACCACTGCCACCAAAGCGGGTGCTAATTTTGGGTTTGACTTATTATGGGCATTGGTTTTTTCAACTTTTGCCTGTTTGCTTTTACAAGAAGCAAGTGCTCGTATTACCATTAATTCAGGTATGAACCTTGGGCAAGCAATTGCTAAGCAATTTGAAGGTAAATCATCAAAAACACTAATTCTTTTACTTGTTATAGGAGCTATAATTTTAGGCTCTGCGGCTTACGAAACCGGTAATATTTTGGGTTCAATTGCAGGGCTCTCACTTGTTTTTGATATTCCACAAAAAATATTGGTTGCTTTGATTGGTATTTTAGCCTTTGCTGCACTTAATTTTCGTTCAATGCAAGGTATTGCCCGTTTTATGGGAGGTATTGTTTTTTTTATGGGGCTGGCTTTTTTTACAACCGCCATACAGTTAAAACCGCCAATTGGCGAAATTCTAAAAGGCAGTTTTATTCCAACAATTCCTGAAACTGAAGGTGCCGGATTATTAATCCTCGGCTTGATTGGAACTACGGTTGTCCCTTATGATTTATTTTTAGGTTCTGGAGTTCTAAACAAAAAGCAAGCAATTAGCGAAATGCGTTTTGGATTATCAGTAGCTGTTATTTTGGGAGGAATTATCTCTATGGCTATTATGACTGTGGGAACCGTTATCGAAACAGAATTTACTTATGAAACGCTGGCTCAGGCATTAACCTACCGTGTAGGAAACTACGCTGTATATATTTTTGGATTTGGAATGTTTGCAGCCGGTTTTTCTTCTGCAATTACAGCACCTTTAGCTTCTGCATTAACTGCCCAAAGCCTTTTTGAAGAAAAATCGAAAAAACGGTGGAAAACTCAAGGATTATATTTTCGTTTGGTTTATACAGGCGTTTTGGTAGTGGGTTTATTTTTTGGTTTGATGGAAATTAAACCCATACCGGCTATTATTTTGGCACAAGCTTTTAATGGATTGATATTACCATTTATAAGTATTTTTTTAATTTATGTGATAAACGATCCTGTTTTGATGGGTAAAAATAATGCAAATGGCTGGCTATCAAATATATTGATGGCTATTGTTATGTGGGTAACTATGGTAATGGGAATTATAAGTATTGTAAGAGCAATTGCCAAAGCATTCAACATTGCAATTAACCATCCTGATTTATTAGTTATTACAGTAGGGATAATTAGCTTTTTTATCAGTATAGCTGTCTTGTATTATATCAATAAATATCGTCGTAAAAAGGAAGTTTCAATGCATATGGACAGTATTCTTAAAAACAAATGAATAGTTTGAATGTCAACTATTAAGTCACGTATATTAAATGTATTGTTTTGGTCGGTAATTTCTGCTGCCTTTATTGGTCCCGGTACTGTTACTACTGCAACCAAAGCAGGAGCATATTTTCATTTTGACTTAATGTGGGCATTGGCATTTTCAACCATTGCATGTATATTATTACAAGAGGCAAGTGCACGGGTTACTATTCATTCGGGAATGAATTTGGCAAAAGCTATTGCTAAGCAGTTTGAAAATCGTTCTGCCAAAGGATTGGTTTTGATGTTGGTAATAGGAGCTATTGTATTAGGTTCGGCAGCTTATGAAACCGGAAATATTTTAGGCTCCATGGCCGGTTTGGGGCTTATTTTTGATATACCACAGTATATTTTAGTTACGGTTATCGGTGTTTTGGCTTTTATTGCTTTGAGTTTAAGGTCTGTACAAACTATTGCAAAAGTAATGGGAGGAGTTGTTTTTTTAATGGGGATTGCTTTTATTACAACAGCTGTTCTTTTAAAACCTTCTGTAACGGATATTTTAAGAGGGGTTTTTGTGCCAACGGTTCCTCAGAGTTCGGGAGCCGGATTACTTATTTTAGGAATTATTGGAACAACCGTAGTCCCTTACGATTTATTTTTAGGTTCTGGTGTTCTTGATAAAAGTCAGAAAATCAGTGAAATGCGTT
This sequence comes from Bacteroidales bacterium, assembly GCA_027083715.1. Taxonomy (GTDB): domain Bacteria; phylum Bacteroidota; class Bacteroidia; order Bacteroidales; family NBLH01; genus NBLH01. Next base: position 10,256 of record JALWNR010000539.1, on the reverse strand, counting down.
TTGGATTAACTGTTGCTATAATTTTGGGTGGTTTGATTTCTATGGCAATTATGACTGTAGGAACGGTTATTGAAGGAGAATTTACATATGATGCTTTGGTTGCTGCTCTTTCTGAAAAAATAGGTACCTATGCAGTATTTGTGTTTGGATTTGGAATGTTTGCAGCCGGTTTTTCTTCGTCTATAACAGCTCCTTTGGTTTCATCCATAACAGCTAAAAGTTTTTTTGAGGAAAAATCTGTGTCAAAATGGAAAACACAAGGACTTTATTATAAAATGGTATATATTGGTGTGTTAATCATTGGTTTAGGGTTTGGATATGCACAAGTTGAACCTATTCCTGCAATAATTTTAGCACAAGCACTAAACGGATTAATTTTACCATTTATCAGCGTGTTTTTAATTTATGTTATTAACGATCCTGTTCTGATGGGAAAAGGAAAAACCAATGGTTGGTTGAGTAATATTATGCTGGGAATTATCACTTGGATTACAATGGTAATGGGTGCAATTAGTGTAGTGCAGTCTGTAAGCGCTGCATTTAAGCTTAACATTACAAACAGTAATCATTTTATTGTAATCATTGGTATCATCAGTTTGATAATCAGTATTATAATCGTATTTTCTGTAGGTGCGTATAAACGCAAACGTGAGAAAATATTATTTGTAAAAGATTTTATTAAAGTTTAAAATGTTTTATGGAAATTTTAAGGTTATTTCTTATTAAATTTGTAGTTTTTTAGAATGGGTTTAAGTAAATTGTTCATAAAGTGGTTTGATTTAAGACAGGAAGAAGGTCTGAAATTCACATTGTTATTTTTTCATTCATTTTTTCTAGGGCTTTTTATTGCCTTTTACTTTGTACCTGCCAACTCGGTATTTATAAAAAATTATGGTAGTGAACAATTACCTTTGGCTTATGTTGTTGCCGGTATTGCCGGTTATCTGATTTCTACATTTTATTCATACATCCAGAAAAAAGTTGATAATAAAATATTGTTTCTTGGAGCTGTAGTTTTTATGTTTGCCATAACCCTGCTTTCAAGATTTTCACTACATTATATAGATGAAAAATATTTAAGTTTCTTTGTTTTCATTTGGGCATGGCCTTTTATTTCACTGGTTGGAATTGTGTCAGGGGGCTTAGCTTTGCAGTTCCTAAATCTTATACAGGTAAAAAGAATGTACGGCTTGATGAATATGGGAGGAGTAATTGCTTCCATATTAGGATATTTGGCTATTCCAATTCTTTTACCTCATTTAAGTCATTCATACGATTTACTTTATATTGGAAACATTGGATTAGTTGCAGCTGTTTTTATTTTACTTTATTTGTATAAATCGCTTAATGTTACCGGACATAAAGAAGTTGTAAAACAAGTAAGCGATTCGGATACTAAATTTTCTGAGCTTATAAAAGACAAATATTTCCGGTTAATATTTCTTTCGGCTATTTTTTCAATGATTGCTATTTATGTAGTGGACTTTGGATTTTTGTCATCTGTAAAAGTGAGATTTCCTGAGGAATCGCAGATTTCAAAGTATTTGTCTTTGGTTTACGGAGGATTGAAAATAGGTGAATTGGCTATTTCTTATTTTTCAAGTCGTTTATTAAGCAAATACGGAGTAAAATTAGGCTTAACCATTTTGCCGGTAAGTATTACTTTAATTGTTGCAATTTCGTTGGGTGTTGGCTTAATATATGGTGTGGCAACTATAGCATTTTTAGCCTTGATGACCTTAAATAAGTCGATGGAGCGAATTTTACGTCGCGGATTGGACGATCCTGCATTTAATATTTTATATCAGCCATTACCCAGTGGACAAAAAATGGCAGTACAGGCAAAAGTTGGGGTGGTAATGCAAGTTTCTATCGCTGTTGCCGGCTTAATTTTATTTTTAACTAATTTAATTCTGAAAACTCCCGAAGGCTATCGTTTGGAGTACTATCCTATTCTTATTTTACCGATACTTATTTTTTGGGTATTTGTAGCACGTCGTTTGTATCTTTCATATAAAGCAAAATTACGCCAGATACTGATTGATATTAGTCGTAAGAAAAAGCGTGATTCGGCTCGCCATTTTTACGGGAGTGAGTTTTTGACCAAAAAATTTAAAAAATTTAATGAAAAGGTAGTACAGATGAGTGTTACTTTGCTCTCCGAAACAAACCCGCGCGTAATGGAGCCTTATGCCGCAAGTCTTATGAACATGCGAAACACCACTATTAAGCGTGCTATTTTAAGTAAAATTGATGCTTCTTGGCGAACTCGTATTTTACATACGGTTAAAAAAATATATATTACTGATAAATCCGAAGAAGTTAGAAATTTAGCATTTAAAGCTAAAAATATATTAGATTTTAGCAATCTAAAAGAAATTGATCAAAAAGAAGTAAACGAGCTAATCGAATCTTGGACTTTTGGTGATAAACTTTTGGTAGAGAAATTGCTTGTTAAGGGATTAATCCCCTATAATGATAAACTAATTTCCCGTTTACTTAATGATAATGACCGTATTATAAAAAGTGCTGCAATTAATTTGGCTAGTAAAAGTAAATCGCCAAAACTTGTACGTAGATTAGTTGATTTGGTAAAATCGGATGAATATTATCATGTTGCTGGCGAAGCTTTGCTTGAGGTTGGCGATAAAGTATTGGATGATTTAGAGATATTTTTTAAAAGAGATTATGAGCCCAAGGTTTTATTTCGTGTTATTGAAATTATGGCAAAAAACGGTTCAAACAAAGCTAAATCTATCTTGGTAAAATATCTTGATTATCCTGATCGTAGTGTACAACAAGAGGTTATTTCAGGATTGTATTTCTGTAAATATCAGGCAGAAGGAAAAGAACAAGTTTTGGTTAAAAAGAAATTGGATAATGTTATTGATAATATTCTTTGGATATATGCCAGTACATTAGATATAGAAACTGAAAGAAACACTTTGAAAATTGTTCAGGCTTTGGATTTAGAACGTGAGTTTAATTTTGAAAACTTGTTTAAATTGCTTAGTTTCTTATATGAGCCGCGTATTGTTAACCTGATTAAGAAAAATATTATCGGGAAAAATACGATTTTTGCTATTGAAATTATTGATAACTTTATCAGCCAAGATATTAAGCAATTACTTATTCCATTGTTTGACGATATTTCACCTGGACAGAAAATTAAAAAGCTTAGTTCATACTTTCCGCAAGAGCGGATGAAATTCAGAGATCGTTTACGCAATATTATTACTCAAGATTATAATAAAGTGGGACCTTGGACAATGACTAAGGCAATTGATTTGTTAGGACGTTTGCATACAAAAAAGAAATCGGCTGTGGAACAAACGGATAAAACGCGCTCATATGATGATATAAAAATATGGACACCGGAAAGTGTTAACAAAGTTTTGTACCGTATTCGACGAAGTGAAATGCCCGATGAAATTTTTGTTTGCTTATTTCATACTGATGAACTCGTATATTCAACAGCAGCAAAAATTATTTATGAAGAAAACCCGATTAAATGTGCAGACTATCTTGAGAAAATGACCTCTAAAAAGAAACAACTGCTCAATGATTTGTCTAATGATGGTTTTGTGATTGCTGAACGAATTAAATATTTAAAAAAGCACCCAATGTTTTTTAGTGTGCCTGAAAATCATTTGGCAAAACTGGCAAAATTAGTAACTGTTAAGATTTTGAATCCGGATGAAGAAATTTCTATTCAAAATGAAGATAAAACAGACAATGTTATTATTGTGCTAAGAGGTGAATTAGTGGCTGTTAATACTGATGAAAATACCGAAGAACAAATCTTTGGAAAAAATGAAATTATAACTTCAGGAGTTAATTTAAAAGATAATATTCATAGCTTAAAAAGTAAAGTAAAAACTACATTGTTGCTTGCCCGAAGATTTGATTATTACAATCTACTGGTTGATGAAACAGAAATTATGCAACATATTTTTGAAGAAGTTTCCGGTGATGAATAGCGGATTTATCTTATTGCTTAATCAGCTTATTACCTATGGAGAGGGTTTTTCCGTTTGCACCTAAATAAATCAAAGTTATATTTGCTATATGGTCTTTATCGTTTACAATATCCTCTTTGTGTGGCTTTGTAAAGCCTTTGTGCTTCTTTGTAAAATAGCTGTTACACAAAGTCTCACAAAGAATATTTTATCTTAAATTGTATGTAATATTCAAGAATAAAACATATTGAACTTAGATAATAGGTATGAACGGTGATGTTCTCAACGAAATTAAACATCAATGATTATAATTCTGCTGCTAATTTGCTGCCTTGTTCAATAGCGCGTTTAGCATCCAGTTCGCCAGCTTCAAATGCTCCGCCGATAATATGAACGTTTACACCTTGTGTTTTTAAGGGTTCATATAACTCATTTACACTGTATTGTCCGGCACAAATAACTATATTATCTGCTTCAATGAGTTCATCTTTTCCGTTACGGGTAATATGCAAGCCTTTGTCGTCAATTTTATTGTACTGAACGGCATTGAGCATCCGCACTTTTTTACTTTTCAACGAAAGGCGATGTACCCAACCGGTAGTTTTACCCAAACTTGCACCAATTTTTGATTTTTTACGTTGCATCATCGTAATCTCACGTGGAGAAGGTTCTATTTCCGGTTTTATTCCTTCAATACCACCGCGAACTTCGTTGTTTTCATCAATTCCCCATTCTTTTAAAAAACTTTTCAGTGGAGTTTCTTTTTTGGGGGAGTGTGTTAGATATTCTGCAACATCAAAGCCAATTCCTCCTGCCCCGATAATAGCAACTTTTTTACCCACCGGCTTTTTGTCTTTCAATACTTCAATATAGTTTAAAACTTTCGGATGATCAATACCTTCAATTTGAGGCATCCTTGCTTGTACGCCTGTTGCGATAATTACTTCGTCAAATTTTTTTAAATCATCAGTATTGGCTTTTGTGTTGAGTTTTAGCTCAATACGGTTTTTTTTAATCTGATTATTGTAATAACGCAATGTTTCGTGAAACTCCTCTTTTCCCGGAATTTCTTTGGCAATATTAAATTGTCCGCCAATTTCAGAGGCAGTTTCAAATAAAGTTACCTTATGTCCGCGTTGAGCAAGTATTGTAGCAGCCGACAGTCCGGCAGGACCAGCACCTACAACGGCTATATTTTTTACTTTGCCTGCAGGTAAATAATTTAATTCGGTTTCGTGGCAAGCACGTGGATTTACCAAACAAGAAGCCGTTTTACGTGCAAAAATATGATCAAGGCAAGCCTGATTACATGCAATACAGGTGTTAATTTCATCTTCTCTTCCTTGTGCAGCTTTATTGACAAATTCAGGGTCGGCAAGAAATGGACGTGCCATGGAAATCATATCAGCATCTCCATTTTCAAGGATTTGCTCTGCCGTTTCAGGGCGGTTAATTCTATTTGTTGTAATTAAGGGAATATTTACTTCATCTTTCATTTTGCGGGTAACCCATGTAAAAGCTGCACGCGGCACCATAGTTGCAATGGTAGGTATTCTTGATTCATGCCAACCAATGCCTGTATTGATGATGTTTACTCCTGATTTTTCTAACTCTTTGGCTAATAGAACAACCTCTTCCCAAGAACTTCCTCCCGGAACCAAATCCAACATGGAGAGACGAAAAATAATAATAAACTCTTTGCCAACTGCTTGACGAATACGACGAACGATTTCTAAAGGAAATTTTATTCGGTTCTCATAAACTCCTCCCCATTCATCTGTACGTTTGTTGGTTTTTGCTGCAATAAATTGATTAATCAGGTAGCCTTCTGAGCCCATAATTTCTACCCCATCGTAATTAGCGTGTTGGGCAAGACGGGCAGCTTTTGCAAAATCGTCGATGGTTTTTTCGATACGTCTTTTGCTCATTTCCCAAGGCTTGAAAGGCGAAATAGGAGCTTTTAAGGGGCTTGGCGCCACAGCAAAAGGATGAAAAGCATAACGTCCGGTATGGAGAATTTGCATACAAATCTTTCCATTATATTTATGAACAGCTTCTGTAATGACCTTGTGTTTCTCTGCCGATTTTTTACTACTCATAGTACTTGAAAAAGGGGCTACCATTCCGGCTTTATTGGGAGCAATTCCACCTGTAACAATTAAACCGACACCGCCTTTGGCACGTTCGCCAAAATAAGCAGCCATTTTTTCATATCCGCCTTTGATTTCTTCTAATCCGGTGTGCATAGAGCCCATTAAAACTCTATTTTTTATTGATGTAAAACCTAAATCAAGTGGTTCAAATAGTTTCGGAAATTTTGTATTCATAATTATAAATATTTTGTATCGTAGCCCAGCATGCTGTGATACGTTATGCTACTCTTTGAGCCGCGAAAACTGCTAAAATATTATTACTTCAAAATGTTGTTTGCATCACGGCTTGATAGCTGTGGTACGTGGGTCAAATTTAGAAAAATGATTTTATTTTTAAAAATATTATGCATACATAATAATAAAATTTAAATATTTTTTTTATTTTTATACCATCAGAGTTCATAGAATTGCGGCACGAAGCACATTTCTTTGAGCTGCAAAAATAATGATATTTTAAAATACTATTTGTATCGCAGCTCAGGGGGCTGTGGTATTATATGTTGCCTAATAATCTGAATTTTATTTAAAATTATAACTATGCATGCTACACGAATTTTTGACATTTTAGAGAATTATAAAAGTAAATATCCTAATAAAAAAGATGCTTTATCGGCAAAAGTGAATGGAAAATGGGTCAATTACAGTGCAAAAGATTATATTGATATTGCTAATTATGTGAGTTACGGGCTGTTGAGTATGGGCTTTGAACCCGGAGATAAAATTGCCACGGTATCTAATAATCGTCCGGAATGGAATTTTATGGATATGGGTATGATGCAAATTGGTGTGGTGCATGTACCTATTTACCCAACAATAAGCGAAATGGAATATAAACATATTTTAAAACATTCAGAAGCCAAAATAATTATTGTTTCGGGTGTTGAATTGTATGAAAAAATTAAACCTGTGGTGGATGAGGTGGGCGGACTTGAGATTTATAGCTTTGATACTATTGAAGGGGTGAAACATTGGACTGAAATTACAGAAAAAGGTAAAAATGAGGAAGGAAGTGAATTGCGCGGGAAAGTGAAATTGATTAAAGATGATATAAAAAAGGAAGATTTGGCCACGATTATTTACACCTCGGGTACAACCGGTTTGCCTAAAGGTGTGATGCTTTCGCACTGGAATTTTATGTATCAGGTGCATCGAATCGATTCTTTTTTAAATGTAAACAGTAATCATAAAGCACTGAGTTTTTTGCCTTTATGTCATGTATTGGAGCGAATAGGAGGTTATGTATGGCAATATAGGGGTTTAGGTATTTATTATGCGGAAAGTATTGAAAAAATATCGGAAAATATAAAGGAGATTAAACCCCAAGCGTTTATTACCGTACCACGTTTGTTAGAACGAATATATGATAAAATAATTGGCATTGGTAAAGATTTGGAAGGTGCCAAAAAGAATTTATTTTTCTGGGCGGTGGACTTGGGCTTGAAATATAAAGACCATGGAAACAGTCTGACATACCTTGCAAAGCTTAAGATTGCCAATATATTAATTTTTAAGAAGTGGCGAGAGGCTTTGGGGGGGAATGTGCGTTTGATAATTGCCGGAGGTGCTGCTTTACAACCGCGTTTGGCGCGAATTTTTTGGGCAGCCGGCATTCCTGTTCATGAGGGATATGGATTGACAGAAACGGCACCTGTGATTGCGGTTAATCGTTTTAAGTATCCTGAGTTGATGTTTGGTACTGTGGGACCAAAATTGGGTGATGAGCAGGAAATTAAAATTGCCGAAGATGGCGAAATTTTGTTTAAGGGACCCAATTTGATGTTGGGATATTTTAAAGACGAAGAAAAAACCCGTGAGACCATTGACGAAGCCGGATGGTTTCATACAGGAGATATTGGCAAAATGGTAGGTAATAATTTAAAAATTACAGATCGTAAAAAGGAGATTTTTAAATTATCTACCGGAAAATATGTGGCTCCGCAAGTAGTTGAGAATATTTTTAAGGAATCGTTGTTTATAGAGCAACTAATGGTTGTTGGTGCTAATGAAAAGTTTACGGCAGCTTTAATTTCACCTCATTTTGAATTTTTGCATGATTGGTGTCATAAAAAGAAAATTAAATTTAGAGATAATGAAGATTTGATTGAAAATCCTCAGGTAATTGCACGTTATCAGGAAGAAGTGGACTTTTATAATAAACGTTTGGGAAAAACGGAACAAATTAAAAAGTTTGAATTGGTTTGTGAAGAATGGACCCCCGACAATGGTGAATTATCGCCTACATTGAAACTGAAAAGACGTTTTGTTAAAGAAAAATATAAAAGGAAATTGGATAGGATTTATAGTAAATGATGAATTATGAAGGGTAAAAGGTGAATTATGAATGTAGGGCAATTGCTTTTAAAATTTCAAAATTCCTGCTATAATTGATTATTAAATATATACAACAGTCCACTGGCGGTGGACAATAACGATAGAGAAAATATTTCTAAAAACTATATCGCACTCCGTATGGAGTGCAATAATTTGTATTTCAAAGGTTTCTATCAATATTAAGCCTCTACTAGGCTAAAATCCGATTTTTTAAAAACGATTGTCCTGATTATGAACTGTGAATTGGTTAATGAGTAAAATTTTTTTAGGTAAAAAAATATTTGAAGTGAACTTACGTATTTTATGACAAGTATTATTTAATTACTTAATTCTTTTAATATCTTCTTTTTATTAAAAACAAATCGAATAAACCACAAAATTGTTGCAGTAGGGATAATATCGGTTTGGGGCATTAATTCTTCAATAAATCCTACTGACCCTCCTACAATTCCCAAACTTTTACGAAAAAGAAAGTAAATAAGCATACCCGATATGGGTGCCCAAATAAAATCTACAATTTCACCGGCTGCCGGTATCAGATAGCTGACCATACCTAAAAGGTCTATAATTAACGCATATATTAATGTTTTTTGTTTGACTTTATTAAATCGGTGAACGATTTTTTCTTCCATTTTAAAATATTTTTTGAATTTCTTCAATAGTGGGTTTAATAATTCCTTTTTCGGTAATTATGCCGGTAATAAGCTCGGCCGGAGTTACGTCAAAAGCAGGGTTAATGGCTTGTGAACCGGGTGCAGATACCAATATCTTTTCCTGTTTGTTTTGTTTATTCATTCCCGTTTGGTAAAGTACTTCATTTTGTGTACGTTCTTCAATAATAATTTCTTTGCCCGTAGGGCAATTTAGGTCAAAAGTAGCACGTGGGGCAGCTATATAAAAAGGTATTCCGTAAAATTTTGCTGCAATTGCTTTTTCTAGGGTGCCAATTTTATTAGCAGTATCACCATTTGCTGCAATACGGTCGGCACCGGTAATGATTAAGTTAATTTTTCCGAGAGACATTAGGTGAGCACCGGCATTATCAGGAATAATTGCATGTGGAATATTTTCGTTTTTTAGTTCCCAAGCGGTAAGTTTTGCACCTTGATTGCGTGGTCGGGTTTCATCAACATATACAAAAATATTTTTTCCTTCTTGGTGTGCTTGATAGATGGGGGAGAGAGCTGTTCCATGATCTACAAAAGCCAGCCAGCCGGCATTACAGTGGGTTTCTATGCCATAGCCAGATTTTATGAGCTTATTTCCGTATTGACCAATCGCTAAGCTGGTATCTGCATCTTCATCAGCAATGCATTGAGCTTCTTTTATAGCTTCCTGTGGTGATTTTAGAGATGCCGCATAAACTCTTTCAGTGGCAGTAAACAGGTTTCGTGCAGTTGGGCGGGTGCTTTCAATGGCTAACTTGGCTTTATTGATTTCTTCGAGATAATTTTCTGGGTTTGCTGCTAGCGCTGCTTGTGCCAAAGCATATCCTGCAGTGGCTCCTATGGCACCTGCTCCACGCACAATCATGGTTTTTATTGCCATGCATGTTTCTTGATAGTTTTTTGCTTCAAAAATTTTAAATTCAAAAGGTAATAAGTTTTGTTCAATCATAAAAATACTGTTTCCTTCCATCCAAACAGTACGGTAATGTTTTTCGTTTACTTTCATGTGTTTATTTTTTATTATTTTCAATTGCCACATAGCCTGTTCCGCTACTGCGGAAGAACCACATGATGTAATACCAACAACCTGTTTATTTACACAAAAGGATTTGGGTATTGGTATTATGCCGATGCTACATGAAAAT
>JALWNR010000538.1 GCA_027083715.1 Bacteroidales bacterium | reverse complement strand
TTGCTTTTTATAAAACTGATGGCTTTAAAAGATTAATTGTAAAGCTGTTGGTATCCATTTCGGCAAGAACACCTACCGGAAAAATTGCCTGATTTTGAATATGCCCGAAAGAAAAACCATACATTATCGGCATTTTAAGGCTTGACAATCGATCCGTGATCACTTCTTTTAAAGAAAGAGAATTTTCGGGACTCAAATTTTCTCTATCTAAATCACAGGCATTAAATACTCCCAAAACAATTCCTGCAGCCTTTTGTAGTTTTCCTGATAAAAGCAATTGTGTCAGCATACGGTCAATGCGATAAGGTGCTTCATCGATATCTTCAATAAAAACAATTTTATTTTCAAAATCAGGTTCAAAAGGCGTACCCATTAACGATGCCAGCAGAGCTAGATTACCACCAATCAAATGACCTTGTACCTTCCCTCTATTTAAAACATAAGGGATATAGGATTCAACACTGTCAGGAAGCGGAGGAAAAGAGTGAATAACTTTAGTTTCAGAAACATCAGTTAAAATATTTAAAAAATTATTTAATGTATATTGTGTAAAAGCAGATGTTCCCACAATACCATGAAAACCAACCAGTCCGGTTTTTTTGTAAATTGCCTGCAATAGAGCAGTTATATCGCTGTATCCAATCAATATTTTCGGATGCTTAGCAATTAAATTATAATCGATATCAGGTAGTAGGCGCATAGTTCCATATCCTCCTCGTACACACATAATTGCATCTACCTCATCATTTTTGAACATAAAATGCAAATCATCTAACTTTTCTTTATCGCTTCCGGCCAAATAACCTTTTTTCAGTAATACGTTTTTTGTATGAACTGTTTTGTAGCCCAAACCGTTTAACAATTTCTTAGTATATTCTAATTTTTGGGAAGTAATCACTCCGGCAGGTGTAATTAAACCGATTGTATCACCTTTTTTTAGTCTTTTAGGTACTATTAAGTTAGGATTTTTCACATTAAAATATAAAAACAAATTCTATAATTCCTTACGCATTCTTGCAACGGGTATATTAAGTTGTTCTCGATATTTAGCCACGGTCCGGCGGGCAATCTGATAGCCTTTTTCTTGTAATATTTTTGCTAATTTTTCATCGGTAAGAGGTTTCTTTTTATCCTCATTTTCAATACATTCTTGCAATATTTTTTTAATTTCCCGGGTTGAAACTTCTTCACCGCTGTCTGTTTGCATACCTTCGGAGAAAAAATATTTCAATGGGAAAATACCAAAATGTGTTTGAATATATTTACTGTTTACCACTCGCGAAATGGTAGAAATATCAAGTCCTGTACGTTCAGCAATATCTTTCAAAATCATGGGTCGCAACAAGGTTTCATTTCCTTCTTTAAAATACTCTCTCTGATAATCAAGAATGGCTTCCATTGTAAGCATCAAAGTATTTTGCCTCTGCCTAATGGCATCAATAAACCATTTTGCCGAATCAAGTTTTTGCTTTACAAAAGAAATAGCTTCTTTTTGTTGCTTACTCCTATCTTTATTATTTTGATAGGCTTCAAGCATATTTGCATAAGTTCTGCTAACACGTAAATCGGGAACATTTTTTGAATTAAGAGATAAAACTAACTGACCATCAACACTTTCTAAAATAAAATCCGGAGTTATATGTTGTGAATTTTTATTTAAGGGATTGGAGTAGGCACTGCCGGGCTTTGGATTAAGTTTTAGAATTATATCAATAGCTTCTTTCAGTTCTTCATCTGAAAGATTTAATTTTTGGACAATTTTTTCGTAATGCTTTTTAGTAAACTCAGTAAAATGATTACTAATAATTTTATAAGCTAAGATAAGTGCCTTATTTTCTTCTTTTGATGTTTTTATTTTATGCCTTAGTTGTAAAGCCAAAGATTCTTGTAAATCACGCGCTCCAACTCCGGGAGGATCAAAATCTTGAATAATTTCCAAAATATCCAATAATTCGCGTTCATCGGTCATTATATTCTGCGAAAAAGCTATATCATTAACAATGGCTTCTATATCACGCCTTAAGTATCCGTCTTCGTCAATATTTCCAAGAAGATATTCTGCCAACATTAACTCACGCTCATTCATAATGCGTAAGCCTAATTGCGACTGAAGGTGTTCATGAAACGAGGTACCTGTTGAGTAGGGAATTTCCGTTTTTTTATCATCCGAAGAATAATTATTACTCGCCAAGCGATAAGATGGAGTTTCATCATCCGGTAAATAATCTTCTAAAGTAAATTCATCATCAGAACCATTATCATATTCTTCTTCCTGACTTTGCTGGTCATCAAGTTTTTCTTCCTCTTCTCTTCCTTCTTCCAGTACGGGATTCTCCTCAATTTCTTTTTTAATTCGTTGCTCAAGCTGAATAGTAGGTACTTCCAACAACTTAATTAATTGAATTTGTTGTGGAGATAATTTTTGTACCAGTTTTTGTTGTAATCGTTGTTTGAGCATTAATTTTGTTTATTAAATATTATCAAAAAAAAGAATTTTTAGATTTAAGAACAAAAATAAATTAAAAAGCTGAAAAAAAAAGTTTATTGGTAAAATAATCTATCTTATTTTACATAATTCATATTAATATATGCTTTTTGGTGTAGTTTTTGAGTAAATTGTAGTATCATTTGCTTTTTAACACGCTGCTTAATGCTTATTTACTTAAAACACAAGCCTAATCTTTACTCAGCTTAGGCTTGTGTTTTTTTATCAAGTACTCTTTAATTTTTTATTCTTCGTTAACTCTCATATTTCGATACCATGCCAATACTGAAATAATCAAAATTACGGTCAAAGTATAATATACAAAATTTGGTACCGGTACAGGATCTCCCGAGGCATATGAATGCAAGCCCGATAAATAATAATTTACTCCAAAATATGTCATGATAACAGAAGCGAATGACGCTAATGACAACAAATTAAAAGAATATTTCTTGTACAAAGCAGGTATAAAACGAGTGTGTGTTACAAATGTATATATAATAATGGTAATCAAAGACCATGTTTCTTTCGGATCCCATCCCCAATATCTTCCCCAGGATTCGTTAGCCCATACACCTCCCAAAAAGGTGCCTAATGTAAGCAGGTATAATCCGGCAATCATTGATATATGATTGATATTGCTTAATTCAGCAATGG
>JALWNR010000537.1 GCA_027083715.1 Bacteroidales bacterium | reverse complement strand
TTATTATTGATAATATCTAAAATTTCATCAAGTAAATTCTGTAATAAATCCTTTAATTTATTTAATTCTTCAACTTGTTTTTCATTAAAGCCGGAGTGTTGATTATCAAAATGCTGATAAGCCGGACGAACAATAAACGAAATGTCATGAGCAATTTCACGTAAATAGTCTAAAACTTGCACATAATAGTGTCCTGTTTCAATTGAATCTTCTTGTAACTCATGAATGGTTGCTTCTATTCCGTCTTTTAACGCTTTTGCTCGTTCATTAATTTTTTCAACCTTTTTATTTAGTTTTTTTAAGCCTACGCGATCTTCGGCTGCAATTAATTTAACAGCTTTGCTGTAAATTTCGGAAACCTGATTTATTGTTTTTGTAACATTCACTGAACAGGCATCCATGATATTTACTTCTTCTTTTGCACCATTTCCTACAAAAATATCGTCTTCGTCTTCTGTACGTTGTTTGTGTACAGACCTGGATTTTATTAAAACAAATACAGACAAAATTAAATAAATAGGAACCATTATAAAACCTATATAATATATAGTAAGTGCAACTAAGAAAGCAACTGAAAATGCTATAAAAGCAGTAAAAAACCATCCGCTAATTACAGTAATTACTCCATTAACACGATATACAGCACTTTCACGACCCCATGCACCATCAGCCAGTGATGTTCCCATAGCCACCATAAAAGTAACATAAGTGGTTGATAATGGTAGTTTTAAAGAAGTAGCAAGGCTAATTAAAATACTAGCAACCACTAAATTTACACTTGCTCTGATTAAATCAAATGATGTATTGTCATCGTTTTCTTTTTTGGGTACTTCAAATCTTTTATTTATTGATTTTTGTATAGTCTCAGGGGTAATGTATTTTAAAGTATTAGAAACTTTTATTGATTGACGGACAATAAATCTTGAAAAAGGTGAAGCTTCAAAACGTTCGCGACCTACGTCTTGCTTACTTAAATCAATAGAAGTTTTCGTAACACTTCTGGCCTTTTTCGATAACCATAAGGTGATTATCATTATCAAACCTGCAATTAACAAATAAAGTGTTGGAGTATGTACTTTTTGAGCCAATACAGCCATTTCTTGCCCTGAACTCCATGCTTGATAAGCTTTTAATCCTGCTAGCGGAACCCCTATGAAGTTTACCAGATCGTTTCCGGCAAAAGCCATTGCCAAAGCAAAAGTTCCAACCAAGATAATCATTTTCAGAATATTTACTTTAGTAAATATCTGCAATAGTTTCAATGCAATAGTCCAAAAAGTAAAGCTAACAATAATTATTATGAGGGTGTTTGCGTATATCCAATGCTTCATATCATCCGTCATAAATGAAGCTCCTTTCGCACCTTTTATCAATATAAAATAGGTAATTGCCGTAATGGAAATTCCACCCCAAAGTGCTCCCCAATATTTATATGTTTTTTCATAATTAAACGAAAAAACTAAACGTACAATATACTGGACAAGTGTGCCTACACTAAACGCAACCACTACCGAAAGTAAAATTCCCGCAATAATCACTAGTGCTTTGCCTGAATTTATATATTCGCCAAGTGTACTTAAACCTTCACCACTATGGATAACTTTTAAAGCTGCAACTGATACAGCAGCTCCAAGCAATTCAAAAACAATTGATACTGTTGTAGAGGTAGGTAAACCAAGAGTGTTAAATGTATCCAGCAAAATAATGTCGGTAAGCATTACTGCCAGAAAAATAATCATGATGTTATGAAAACTAAACATTTCAGGATGGAAAATACCTTTCCGTGCAACTTCCATCATTCCACTTGAAAATGTAGCCCCAAAAACAACACCAAGACTTGCTACTGCCATGATAATCCAAAATGGTGCAGCTTTTGAACCGATTGCCGAATTTAGAAAATTCACTGCATCATTACTTACACCAACTACCAAATCAGAAATTGCTAATATAACAAGTATAACTACTAATAAAATAAATACTGTTTCCATTTTTTAACTTAGTTAATAATTTGTGTCAAAAGTAGAGACATGAACTATTAATCCTATGGAAACAAGATTATCTTTTTATTAATTCAATATTAAGTTAATGTTAATTAATTTGTTTACACCTCATTATCAATCTGTTACATTCACATTCTATTTGATTCCGAGTTTTTTCTTTACAAGCGGTTCTACATTATCTTGTGCTTCAAAATATAACAAAACTCCTTCACTGTTATCGATGATAAAGCGGTAATCGTTTTCTCGAGCAACTTCATTTATGGCTTTTTTTAATTTATCAATTGCTTTTTGGTAAAGCATTGCCTTTTTTTGATTAATTTCCTTTTGTGCATTTAATTGAAACTGCTTTAAATCAACTTGCATTTTAGTTAATTCATTTTCTTTTTCTTTACGCAAAAAATCTGATAACTTATCCTTATCGGCATTAAACTCTTTCATTTTTTTTTGATATTCTTTGTTTTTAGCCAGAATGTATTCATTAATCGGCTTAATGTAAGCTTCAAGTTTTTTGTTTGCTTCTGCAATATCAGGCATTTCTTGTAGAATCTTGTCTGCATTTATGTATCCGTATTTAAATTTTTGAGCAACAACCGAAAATGAAATGTTTACCAGAAAAATCAGTAACAAAAAAGTATATTTTTTCATGTGTTTATTTTTTAATTATTTTATAAGGTCACATAGCCTGTTCCGCTACTGCGGAAGAACCGCATGATGTAAAATAATTATTTTGATCATGCTTGTTTCATGTGTTTATTTTTATTATTTTATTTATCAGATGGAATATTCATGTTTTGAGGTGATTACATATTTGATTAAAGACATTGCCATATAATCATACCTCTCGAAAATATTAGGACCGACTTTGTGTGTGAAATAATTTCTCATAGCCTACTCCGATTTTTTTTGGAGGACATTTCATTTTATTAATTAATTCCAAATCAGAATAAAAATACCGAATTAAACATAAGTTTTAATTATATTTTGATAAAAGAGGAATTTATAGAGATGAAAATACAGCTCTTTTTGAGCATTGATTTTTAATACGGTGAAGCATATATGTTGTTTTTATCCCAACAGGGCTTTATTACAAATTTTTTAATTACTCAAGAGTTCCAACTTTTTTATAATTAAATAATTACCAAAA
>JALWNR010000536.1 GCA_027083715.1 Bacteroidales bacterium | reverse complement strand
CATTACAATACATTTACTATCAATACATTAAGTGAGTTTTATCACAAAACAAACGCACTCAAATTTGGGTGTCGCTTGAAATTCTCTTCACGCATCTACCTCGTTACGAATTCCTTGAAATATAAAGATATGTCGGCGGAATTCGGTGCCTCGTATCTGCATAAAGAGAATTTCATGAATTATTGCGGTTAACGAACTATTGTTAATAAAATTTGGTATAAAAAAACGGAGTGCCGGTTTGTAAAAGCACTCCGTTCATCCAAAAACACCACAAAATTTATCCGCATTTAGAGCTGCCACAGCTTTGGCAAATCAGACAGCCCTCTTGATAAATAAGCGACTCTGAACCACAGTTTTCACATTTTTTTCCGGCTTTTGCTTTGGTTCCGTCAGGAATGTATTTTTTAAGTGCACGTTCAACCCCTTTTTTCCATGTATTAATTGTTTCACTGTCTAAATGAAGTGAAGAAATTAATTCAACAGCACTTTCAATAGGCATTCCATGACGCAAAACTCCGGAAATTAATTTCGCATAATTCCAAAACTCAGGAGTGAATTTATACGATAAACCCTCTATTGTTATATGAAAACCGTATTTGTTGGTATATTGAAAATCGTAACGTTTATTTCCGCTTTCATCTCTGTTTTTAATAATATAACCTTTGGTTATAGATTTTGGTATCGGCAAAGCATCTTCTTCGGCAATCCCTGTAAATATTTCATACGGACGACCATTTAAAAGCCCAACAAAAGCAATCCATTTTTCATTATTATTATTAAAGCGCACAATATCCGCCTCTAATGATTTAGGACGTTTAGGTGCTTGATGATATTCAAGTCCTGTATCTTTTTTTTCCTTTTTTGTAGAAATAAGTACCCCATCGCGCGAACCATCACGATAAACAGTAACCCCTTTACATCCACTTTTCCATGCTTCAACGTATAAATCGCCGACTAAGTCTTCGCTAACATCTTCGGGTAAATTTACAGTTACACTAATTGAATGATCTACCCATTTTTGAATAGCCCCCTGCATGGTTACTTTTGCCATCCAATCAATATCATTTGAGGTAGCTTTATAATAGGGCGATTTTTTTATTAGTTCATCAATTTGTTCATTATCATAATGCTTTACTTCTTCTACATTATATTTATTCACTTTAAGCCATGTTAAAAAGTGATGATGAAAAACATTATATTCTTCCCAAGCATCACCGGTTTCATCTGTGTAAGCAACACTAACATCTGAGTCATTGGGATTTACCTTACGCCGACGCTTATAAACCGGCATAAATACCGGTTCAATACCTGATGTTGTTTGCGTCATTAAACTGGTTGTTCCGGTCGGGGCAATCGTAAGTAAGGCAATATTTCGCCTTCCGTATTTTATCATATCCTCATATAAAGCTGCATCAGCTTCTTTTAATCGTAAAATAAATGGATTTTCTTTTTCACGCTCTGGATCATAAATTGAAAAAGCTCCTCGCTCCTTTGCCATAATAACCGATGAACGATAAGCCGATAAAGCCAGGTTTTTATGAACTTCAACCGAAAAATCAATAGCATTATCGCTTCCGTAACGCAAACCTAATGCAGCAATCATATCTCCTTCGGCAGTAATTCCAACCCCGGTACGTCTTCCTTCCATTGCCTTACGGCGAATATTATTCCATAAGTTAAGTTCGATACGTTTTACTTCTTCCGATTCAGGATCGTTTTTAATTTTTTCAATGATTTTATCAATTTTTTCTAATTCTAAATCAATAATATCATCCATTATACGCTGTGCATAGCCAACATGCTCACGGAATAAATCAAAATTAAATTTAGCTTTTTTAGTAAAAGGTTTTTCTACATAACTGTATAAATTGATTGCTAATAACCTGCAACTATCATGCGGACATAAAGGAATTTCACCACAAGGGTTGGTTGAAACCGTACGATAACCTAAATCAGCATAGCAATCAGGAATTGATTCTTTAATTACTGTATCCCAAAATAAAATACCCGGTTCTGCTGATTTCCATGCATTATGTCTAATTTTTTCCCAAAGTTTCCGGGCATCTATTTCTTTTGTGTAAACAGGTTTATCTGAATCAATAGGAAATTGTTGTACATAGGGCGTATTATTAACAACAGCTTGCATAAACTCATCATCAATTTTTACGGAAATATTTGCACCTGTTATTTTACCCGCTTGTAATTTTGCATCAATAAAATCTTCTGCATCAGGATGTTTTACTGAAATACTCAACATTAATGCACCACGCCTGCCATCCTGAGCCACTTCACGGGTAGAATTTGAAAAACGTTCCATGAAAGGTACAACTCCGGTAGATGTTAGCGCACTATTTAGTACAGGACTTCCTTTAGGACGAATGTGCGACAAATCATGCCCAACCCCTCCTCGACGTTTCATCAGTTGTACCTGTTCTTGATCAGTTTTCATAATCCCTCCGTAGGAGTCGGCAGGCTTGTCTTCGCCAATCACAAAACAATTTGACAAGGACGCTACTTGAAAATTATTTCCGATACCGGTCATAGGACCACCCTGTGGAACGATATATTTAAAGTCTTTAAGTAATTCAAACAATTTATCTTCACTTAAAGGGTTCGGATATTTTTTTTCAATCCGGTGAATTTCTTTTGCCAAACGGCGATGCATTTCATCGGGGCTTAGTTCAAAAATATTACCGTGCGAATCTTTCAGTGCATACTTATTCACCCATACTCTTGCGGCAAGTTCATCGCCTTTAAAGTATGTCAGTGACTTTTGAAATGCATCATCAAAAGTATATCCTTTTTTTTCTTTTTCGTTTTTTAGGGTCATGGGTTCTATGTGCATTATTCTTTAATTTTTTAACAGTTTATTTGATAATTAAGCGATTATACAAATTTTTCCTGTTTGCAAGTTATTTAATAAACTGAAAAATTAAAAACCGTACTTCGAGAATTATAATTTTAGCAAGTTTATTTTTTGTTCATATCATTTTTATATTTCTGAAAACCAATATGAAATTAAAAGTTTAAATTGTTGAAAAGATTATTTAAAAAATTATCATTAAAATAATGTTAAAAATTGTTTACAAAGTAAAGTAAAGTTGGCATGATTTTTATAAGTTTTGCCTTTTGGTTATTATTTAAT
>JALWNR010000535.1 GCA_027083715.1 Bacteroidales bacterium | reverse complement strand
TATTTTTTTATTATTTATTGAATTTTTGCTCTTACTGCTTTAACTTCATCAACAGTTATAGTGCCTCCTTCGTTGCCCCAGCTATTTAAAACATAATTTACTACATCAGCCACTTCTTGGTCAGAGAGTTCAAAAACAGTCATTACATTGCCCGGATATTCAATACCATTTACCGTAATGGGTTTTTTTGAACCTGTAAGTGTTTGAATAATAGTACGTTCTTTGTCTGCTAATAAATAGTCGGATTTTGCTAATGGCGGAAAAGTTCCTTCTACACCTTCTCCGTTTTTTTGATGGCAAACCATACATTTTTCATTGAAAATTTTTTCTCCGGCAGAAAAATCCTTATTAGCAGTTTCTTGCGTAATGTTTTGATTATTTTGATTAATTTGCTCAATGTTTTGTTCTTCTTTTATTGTTTCTTCATTTTGTTTTTGATTAGCAGTACATGAAGTAATTACTGAAAATCCCAAAAGCATAAAGAGACTATAACTTATAAGTTTTATTTTTTTCATTATAATAAGAGTTTAAGGGTTAATTTTGCAGCGAAATTACAAATTTTTTAGTTATTCATATTACTCTTATGCATTTTCATTTCCATTTTATCAGGAACTTGAAGTTTTTTTTCAGGGGGGCTTACAAAAGGAATTCCTAAACCTAAACCTCTAAGTATAAATAGTACACCAATAAAAAATACTACTCCTGGAATTATTTTAGTCATTTTTGTACGGAATTTAGCACTTAGGGTGTTTCCAAGAATCGAGATGAGCAATAACATAGGTAAAGTGCCTAAACCGAAAACAAACATAAAAAATGCTCCTGTAAATGCATCAGAGGTAGCAATTGCACCTGCTAAAGCCATATAAACTAATCCGCAGGGTAAAAGACCATTTAATAAGCCAATTAAAAATAAAGAGCCATATGATCGTTTTCTTAAAAGACTACCTAATTTTACTTTCAGATTACCTACAAACGAAAATGCTTTTCCGTTTAAATCAAAACGATTTTTATACAATGAAGGAAACAAAACAGACAACACCATAATTATTCCCATAATAATAGAAACCCATTTTTGAAAACCGGCAAGAACCAAACCTTTACCCAACATCCCGAAGACAAAGCCCATAAGGGCATAAGTTACCGCTCTACCAATATTATAAATTAATGAGCCTGTAAGTTTGCTGTACCATGAGTTGTTGTTTAATGGGATTGCCAGTGCAATGGGTCCACACATGCCTGCACAATGAAAACTCCCTATTAATCCAAGTGTGATTGCCGATACGATAATTCCAAAGTCCATGTTTTTTTATAGCTTAATGTCAAATTCTTGATAATATCCTTTATTGTTCACAGCCCAGTCAATTTTTATAATGTATCTACCGGATAAAAATTTTTTAATATTTATTTCTTGTTTTCCGGTAGTGTCTGGCTTAATTTCAACTTTTTGGTCTTTTTCAAAATCAGTAATATAATAAAACTGTATTGTTCCTGAAATAGAGTCCGAGTTAATTTCATCAGGAAATATAAAAACCAGTTTGTCGTTTTGTTTTTCAAACAGGATTTTATGATCAAGTTTTGCCGTATTTCTTATTTTATTTATTTGATCTTCATAATCTACCCCTTTGGGGTAATATTCAGGAGTAACTAAATTTACTTTTTGGCTGAACGCAAAAACAATAATCCAAGTCATTGCTGCCAAAAACATAATAATTACCAAAAAAATTGCATGTCCCCAATGGAATTTCATATGATTAGATTTAAATGATATATTCTTTGTATTAACTCATTTATTTTATATTCGGTCCTGTAAAGGTCGTTGTATAATCTTCTAACATTTTATCACCCGTGAAAATACCAAAATGTAGTTTTACACTTTTTTGTTTCATTTTATCTTTTTTCAAATATACAACAATAATACCTTCGACCGAGGTGTTGTATTTTAGATGATTTTGACCGGAAACTACAATTCTTCCATAGTCTGGCTTGAGTAGTTTAATGCTAATGTCAATATCTGAATTAGATTTGTTTACAATTTTATAATTGTACAAATTACTGATTTCGCTACCTTGCTCTTGATAGGTCATTCCCGGAGTCCGTAAAATAGTAGTTTCAGTAATTGAACGCGTGGCCATCATATACGTAGCAAAAGCTAAAATTAGTACCAAAACAACCGAATAAGCAATATTTCTGGGGGTAAGTTTAAATTTCTTCCCTGATTTAATTCCTTCTAATGAATCATAGCGAATTAATCCTTTGGGTTTTCCTATTTTAACCATTACTGCATCACAGGCATCAATACAGGCTGTACAGTTAATGCATTCGAGTTGGTTTCCGTTTCTAATATCTATTCCGGTTGGGCAAACAGCCACACATTGTTTGCAATCAATACAATCGCCTTTAACAATGCCTGCTTCTTTTTCAGCTTTTTTTGCTACACCTCTTGGTTCACCTCTGTATTCATCATAAGCAACTACAATTGAGTTATTGTCAAGTAAAACACCTTGTAATCTTCCGTAAGGACACATTAAAGTACATACTTGTTCTCTAAACCATGCAAATATAAAGTAAAATGCAGAAGTAAATATCACAATAGCTATGAATCCGGTTAGATGCTCATAAATAGGGTCTTCTGCAATTTTGATTAATTTATCAATTCCTATTAAATAAGCCAAAAATACATTGGCTATAAAAAATGAAATACCCCAAAAAATACTGTGTTTTAAAACTCTTTTCCATATTTTTTCAAAATTCCAAGGCTGTTTTTTTAGCTTAATTTGCTGGGCAGGAGTTCCTTCAATCCACCATTCAATTTTACGGAAAATAAATTCCATGAAAATTGTTTGCGGGCATACCCATCCGCAAAATAACCTTCCATACACTACCGTGAATAATATCACAAAAACAATGAATGAAAGCATAATCAGGTAGAACAAATAAAAGTCTTGAGGCCAAAATACTGTACCAAATAAAATGAATCTTCTATTCAGCACATCTAATAAAATCATAGGCTCACCATTTATTTTAATAATTGGTGCAAAAATTAGAAATGCTAATAAAAAATATGCTAAAATTGAACGGTAAGTGTAAAATTTTCCTGATGGTTTTTTACAGTGTACCCAAACTCGTTCTCCGTCCTGATTTACAGTTGAAA
>JALWNR010000534.1 GCA_027083715.1 Bacteroidales bacterium | reverse complement strand
TAAATTTCTTAAAAATAATAATATTTTTTAAAAAAGAAGTATCTGAAAATAAAAATAGCCGCTTTAGCGGCTATAAAAATTAATAAATATCATTTTCCGGATTATTAAAGTCTTCCGGATTATCAGAACCGGTTTCTCTATATTTTGAACAATCCAGTTGATTTAAGTCTATTCCCGGAGGTATTTCAAAATTTGCTTTGCTTATTTGTAAACTTTCATCGGCATACACTTGTTGCATATAAAGTGCCCAAATTGGCAAAGCCATATTTGCACCTTGTCCGTACGCCCCGTTATCAAAACGTATGCTGCGCTCTTCTCCTCCAACCCAAATTCCGGTTACCAAATTGGGTACCATACCGATAAACCAACCATCAGAATTATCGTTGGTTGTGCCTGTTTTACCAGCAATTTCATTTTTAAAGTTATATCTATAACGTAAGCGTGTACTAGTCCCGTAATCAACAACACCTTTCATTAAATCAATCATTTTATAGGCAGTTTGTTCACTGATTACTTCATGCTTTTTAGGTTTAAATGTTGCTACAATATTTCCATACTGATCCTCAATTCGCGTAACAAAAACCGGTTCAACCTGTACCCCTTTATTTACATAGGTATCATAAGCGGCAACCATTTCTGCCAGTTTAATTTCAGCAGCACCAACGCATATAGAATACACCTCGGGTATTTCGCTAACAATGCCCATTTTATGAGCAAGACGAACAAATGTTCCGGGATTATATTGTTTCATTATCCATGCCGATACTTGATTTAGTGATAATGCTAAGCCCATACGCAATGGGATCATTTGCCCATCAAATTTTGATTTGGAAAATCTGGGTGTATATTCAGCTTCTTCGCCTTCTTCGTTTGGAGCAATAAAACTAACCGGAACATTGGGTATTCTATGACAGGGTGAAAAACCACCAGGCATCATTGCCACAGTATAAATAATTGGTTTAAAAGTTGAACCTACCTGACGTTTAGCAATCATTACATTATCAAACTTAAAGTGTTTGAAATTTATATCACCTATATATGCTCTTACATAGCCTGTTTGTGGTTCCATAGACATAACTCCGGCATGTAAAAATTTCTTATAATAACGGATAGAATCCCAGGGAGTCATTGTAGTGTCAATGTCGCCTTTCCATGAAAATACTTGCATTCTTACCGGTGTTTTAAAGTTTTTTATGATAATTGCTGAATCTGCTCCGGCTTCTTTTAAAACTCGGTAACGTTCACTTCTCAACATCGACAGATAAAGTATTCTGTGGATTTGTTTATTGCTCATTTTCCAATCAAAAGGTGCTTTTCGTGAGCGTTTCTTTTCTTTATCAAACAGTGGTTGTAAATAGCCTCCCATATGCTCTTTCACAGCATTTTCAGCATATTTTTGCATTCGGGAGTTTATGGTGGTGTAAATTTTTAATCCGTCACTGTATAAATCGTAAGCTTTTCCATTGGGTTTTATATTTTTATTGCACCAGCCATATAGTGGATTATTTGCCCAACTCAATGAATCTTCGTAAAATTTTTGGCTTAGCCAAGAGGCATAATTCTTTCTTTCAGGTTTTTGGGCTGTCATAATTTTTCTTAAATACTCTCTGAAATATGTTGCAATACCACTGGTATGAGATGCCACACTATAGTGGGTAACCAATGGCAATGCCTTAGTTGAATCATAAACCTCTTTGCTTATAAATCCATATTTATACATTTGCCCCAAAACAACATTTCTTCTTTTTTTCGAACGTTCAGGGTTTCTTATGGGACTGTACCAAGTAGGTGCTTTTAATAAACCTACCAAAACGGCAGCTTCTTCTAAACGTAATGAATCCGGTGATTTATCAAAAAAGGTTCTTGCGGCTGCTTTAATTCCAAATGCTTGGCTTCCAAACTCAACTGTATTTAAATACATTGCCAGAATTTCTTCTTTTGTATAGTTTCGTTCTAATTTAACAGCAATAACCCATTCTTTAAATTTGGTCATTACCATTACAAATATTTTTGCCAATTTTGATCGCTTAGTTTTATCTCTTGGAAATAAGTTTTTTGCTAATTGCTGAGTAATAGTACTTCCTCCCCCTGCATTTTTTTGTCCTAAAATAACTGTTTTAAACAAAACTCGTCCCAATCCTCTTGGATCAATACCTGAATGTTCATAGAAACGTATATCTTCCGTAGCAACCAATGCATTTACCAAAATAGGCGATAAATTATCAAATTGTACTACTGTTCTGTTTTCACGATAATATTTTCCAAGCAACTGCTGATCTGCCGATATTATTTCTGCTGCTAAATTGCTTTCCGGATTTTCCAGCTCCTCAAATGTAGGCATAAACCTCATGTTCTCAGGTAAAAACCATAAATTTCCGCTAGCAATCAGTGTAAACAAAACCGCAATAAAAAATACGGGACTTAATGCAAGCACCCACCATATTTTTACTGCTTTCTTTGTAAATTTTGATGTCGTTTGTTCCATAAGTTATGTAAACTTTTCTTGCAAATATAAAAATAAAAACTGTTATGAAACAAGCATGATTAAAATAATTATAAAACTGTAGATTCAAGTTACAAATGCGAAAAATCACTTTGTTAAATTCTAAAAAATATTTATAGATAAATCAAAATTTTATTTTTCACAAGCATTGTATTTGTTTTGCATTGATATACAGACTGGTACATAATAATCTAGGAGCTTATAAATCTGATTTTTAGAAAAAAATTTGAACTTTGCCTGCTAAATGCTTTATTTTGTGAAATTTTCTGATGCTTATATTATAAGGTATAAGCATCAGGAAGTAATATTTTGATAAAAAGATATTTTCTTTTACATTTTGATAAGATAAAGTATGAAATCAAACTTAGTTATAGTAGAGTCTCCTGCAAAAGCAAAAACAATTGAAAAATTTTTAGGCAAAGATTTTTTGGTAAAATCCAGTAACGGACATATCCGTGATTTGGTTAAAAAAGATCTAGGCATTGATATTAAAAACAAATATCAACCAAAATATATAGTTAGTCCCGAAAAGAAAAAAATTGTTGCAGAACTTAAAAAGCTGGCTAAACAGTCTGAAATTGTTTGGTTGGCTTCTGATGAAGACCGTGAAGGAGAAGCCATAGCTTGGCATTTGTACGATACACTCAAACTAAATGAAAATCAAACAAAACGTATTGTTTTTCATGAAATTACTAAGGATGCTATTCTTAGTGCAATAAAAAATCCACGTAAAATTGATCAAAATTTGGTGGCTGCACAACAAGCACGCAGAATTTTAGACCGTTTGGTAGGTTTTGAACTATCGCCTGTTTTATGGAAAAAAGTAAAACCTTCTTTATCGGCTGGGCGTGTTCAATCGGTTGCAGTAAGGCTAATTGTTGAGCGTGAGCGTGAAATATTAAATTTTAAACCCGAGTCAGATTTTAAAGTAATTGCTCTTTTTGAAATACCCTCAGGAAATAAATCAGTTCAGCTTACAGCTGATTTTGAAAATAAATTAAAAACCGAAAAAGAAGTAGAAGAGTTTTTAAATAAATGTAAAACTTCCGAATATAAAATTACCGATATTGAACGTAAACCGGCAAAACGTTCTCCTGCTGCTCCTTTTACTACATCTACATTACAGCAAGAGGCAAGTCGTAAATTAGGCTTTTCAGTTTCACAAACCATGTCGGTTGCGCAAAGATTGTATGAATCGGGAAAAATAACCTACATGCGTACTGATTCTGTAAATTTATCAAACGATGCATTAAAGGCTATTAAAAATCAAATTGTTAATGAGTTTGGAGATAAATATCATAAACAACGGACATATAAATCAAAAATAAAAGGTGCCCAAGAAGCACACGAAGCCATACGCCCTTCCTATATGCAAAATAGACAAATTGAGGGTACTTATCAAGAAAAGCGTTTGTATGAACTGATATGGAAAAGAACTATAGCTTCGCAAATGAGTGAAGCTCAAATTGAAAAAACAAATATTTTTATTAAAGCATCGTCTTGCTCCGGACAGTTTGTGGCCTCAGGTGAGCGTATAAAATTTGAAGGATTCTTAAAAGTATATATTGAATCATCTGATGATGAAAATGGCGATGCAGCAAAAGGAAGCCTACCGGAGCTTAATGTGGATGCACATTTGAATATGCAAAAAATTGATGCAATTCAACGTTTTTCAAAAAGTGCTCCAAGATATACCGAGGCCAGTTTGGTTAAAAAGTTAGAAGAATTAGGTATCGGACGCCCATCAACCTATGCTCCGGTTATTTCCACCATTCAAAAGCGAGGATATGTTGTTAAAGAAGATCGTGAGGGCTTTGAACGTATATTTACTCAATACACTTTATCTGCAAACAAAGTTCAAAAAATGCAGAAAACAGAAATTTTCAATAAAGAAAAAGCCAAACTGTTCCCAACAGATATTGGCATGATTGTCAATGATTTTCTTCTGAAATATTTTGAGACAATAATGGATTATAATTTTACTGCAAAGGTTGAAAAACAGTTTGATGAAATTTCTCTGGGTAAGTTAGAATGGACAAAAATGATTGACAGGTTCTATAAAGCATTTCACCCGAAAGTTGAAGAAACTCTTGAAAAATCTGAACGGGGTAGTGGTGAAAAAATTCTTGGTAAAGACCCTGAAACAGGAAAAGTCGTGTTAGCAAGAATGGGACGTTATGGTGCCATTGTTCAACTTGGTGATGCTCAAAATGGTGATAAACCTGAGTTTGCAAGCCTCAATAAAAATCAACTTATAGAAACCATTACTTTGGAAGATGCTCTTGACTTGTTAAAAAACAATAAAGAAGGTCGCTATTTAGGTGATGACCCCGAAAGCGGAAAACCTGTTTTTGTTCGTGTTGGAAGATACGGACCTATGGTGCAAATTGGTAGTTCCGGTGATAAAGAAAAGCCGAAATATGCTAGCCTTCTTGCAGGAATGAGTGTTGATACTTTGGACTTGGAAGCAGCCTTAAAACTTTTTGCATTGCCCCGTACACTTGGTAAATTTGAAGATAAAGTAGTGGTAATTGGGGTGGGACGTTTTGGTCCTTATGTGCGTCATGACGGAAAATTTGTTTCTTTGAAAAAAACTGACGATCCCCTTAGTATTACCCTAGATAGAGCCATTGAACTTATTAAAGCTAAGCGCGAAGCCGATAAGAAAAAAACAATAAAAGAATTTGCTGAAAATCAAGATATTCGTGTTATTAAAGATCGTTGGGGAAGACCTTGTATTAAATATAAAACAAAATATTTTCGCTTAGATAAAAATGTGGATGCCGAAAAACTTAGTTTAGATGATTGTTTAAAAATTGTTGAGATGGAAACAGGAAGTTCCAAAAAGAAAAAATCAAAAAAATAAATTAATGTTTTAATGAGTTTCTGCTAATTTTCATACTTGATACCATATAATTTTTTTGCTTTTGATAATTCTTCATCTTTAAAATTTCAATTTCCGGAATAAAATTGAAATTGTATCTTATTTGATAGGTAATCGATAATTGTGAAAAATTAAAGATTGCAAGTTACTACCTACGGTTTAATCTATTAAATCTAATTTAACTTGCAATTTTGTCTCTCATACTTTATATTTGTACTATTATAAATAGCACAAATATATTATTTGGTAATGGAATTACTTGCATATTTCGATAAAATTGATTTAGATAAACTAAATATCAGTCAAAAAATAAAAAACAATCAATACGCATCATACCATATTGATAAAAACACAAAAAATGAGCCGATAACAAATTTGGATAACTACAAAATTGCTATTTTGGGAGTACCCGAAGAACGAATTACACCCAATAAAGGAACTGCTGATGCGCCGGATATTATCAGGGAAAAATTTTATCGACTTAATCAACCAGAGAACGCACACATTGTCGATTTAGGAAATTTAAAACGGGGAAAAACATTAAATGATACCTATATTGCTTTGGGTCATGTAATAGCCGAACTTATCAAATTAAATATTGTACCGCTTATTATCGGCGGAAGTCAAGATTTAACCTATGGAAACTTTCTGGCATATAAAGAACTCAAAAAACAAATCAACATTGTTAATATTGATGCTCGTTTTGATATAGGATACATTACCGATGATTTTGACGAAAATAGTCATATTGGCTATATAATTCTTCGTCATGGAGAATATCTGTTTAATTATACCAACATAGGTTATCAGGCATATTATGTAAATAAAGAAGAAAAAAAATTAATCAATAAATTAAATTTTGATGCACTTCGTTTGGGGAATGTTCGTGCCAGATTAAAGGAGTCAGAACCAATATTTCGTGATGCAGATATGGTTAGCCTTGATATTAGTGCAGTAAAACAATCCGAAGCTCCTGCTTTTCATGACCCTTCGGCTAACGGTTTCTATGGTGAAGAAATTTGTCAGTTGGCACGATATGCAGGATTGAGCGATAAATTAACTTCTTTTGGTATATATAATGTTAATCCTAAATTTGATGTAAATAATCAAACCGTTAATCTTTGTGCACAAATTATCTGGTATTTTATTGATGGTCTTACAAACAGGTATCAGGACTATCCGGCGGGAGGACTCAAAAAGTACACTAAATACATTGTAAATTTCGATAGTAAAGAGCAAAATCTTATATTTTATAGAAACATTGACAATGACCGTTGGTGGATGGAAGTTCCCGATCCAAAACACCCTCAGAAAAAAAAGATAATCGCATGTTCTTATCATGATTATAAATTAGCTTGTGAACAGGAAATACCTGAGCGTTGGATAAGAAACTTACAAAAAATGAGATAATCAACTCATTAATAAGGAAAAAAAAGCAACATTTTAGCTTTTTTTGCGTATAAAATATATGAATAAGCACATTTGCAATTTTCAATATGGCACATATATTGTTATCATATTAAATAAAATTTAATAAACTCTTTGTTGTTTGCAATCATTAAAAAATTTTATTTACTTTGCTTAGATTAACTAAAACATATTATATATTTATGAAACGGGCATTATTAATAATTATATTATTAAGCAGCCTGACAAATATAATTGCACAACAAGATCCGGTTTTTAGTCATATATTTTTTGATAAAGTAGAAATTAATCCGGCTTTTGCAGGCAGCCAAGGTGATATTTGTGTAGGTATAATAAACCGCCAGCAATGGGTGGGATTTGAAGGAGCACCTAAAACAACTGCATTAAATGCCAATATGCCTTTAAATATTTTTGGTACTCAAAGTGGAGTAGGGATCTCTGTTATGGATGATCGTTTAGGCTTTGAAAATAACTTCCAATTAGGTTTACAATATGCCTATTTTGCTAATTTAGGAAATAATAAATTAAGTTTTGGTGTTGATGCAGGGTTTTACAATATTGCTTTCGATGGAAGCTGGACTCCTCCTGATGCTCCGGCAAATTCAGATCCGGCTATTCCTGCCGAAAAGGATAATAGTATGGTGTTTGACTTGTCTTTTGGCTTAACTTATCTTGCCGGAGATTTTTATATCGGACTCTCTGCAACACATCTGACTGAACCTAAGTTAAACCTGATTAGTTCTGAACAATCTTTTTTAAAAAGACATTATTATCTAATGGCTGGATATAATTGGCAGATAATGGACGGAAGTCTTGATTTATCGCCTAATTTATTAATTAAATCAGATGCTGCCTCGGCACAAATTACAATAAATCTTACGGCAACATACAATAAAAAATTCTGGGGTGGCGTTACATATAGGACAATTGATGCAATTGATATTATGGCAGGTATTGAATTGTTCAACGGAATTCGGCTCGGTTATGCTTACGGCTTGAATTTCTCAAAATTAATTAGTACAAATGGTGGAAGCCATGAAGTAATGCTGGGATATTGTTTCAGCTTAGGCTTTGATAAAGCACCGCAAAAGTACAAAAGTGTTAGATTTTTATAATTAAACAGCATTGGCAATGAAATTAAGGTTTGTTGATATGAAAAAATTGATTCTTTTTAGTTTGGTAGTTTTAATGATTACCAGCTGCAATAAAAACACAGGTCCTGTTGGTGAACTGGTGGGTGTACCCGACAGAAAAGAGTTTTATGAACCCGATCCTTATGGAATGGCATTTATTCCAATGGGTTCATTTATTATGGGACCAAATGATGAGGATGTGCCTTTTGCAATGACGGCACAATCAAAAACAGTTTCTATTGATCCTTTTTGGATGGATATTACTGAAATAACCAATAATGAATATAGACAATTTGTATATTGGGTACGCGACTCAATCGTTCGACGAATGCTTGTTGAAAACGAAATTGAAGTGGATGGTGAGGATTATAAAGCTAAAATTAATGAAGAAGTTGCCCATCCGGGTTATGATCATGATGATCCAAAAACTTGTTACCTAAATTGGGAAAAAGAAATTTATTGGAATAGTGAAGATGAAGAATATCAGGATGCTATTAGCGATATTTTCTTACCTGTTAATGAACGTTTTTACAGAAGAAAGGAAGTGGATACCCGTAAACTGATTTACGAATATTATTGGGTAGATTTAAAACAGGCTGCCAAAAAATCAAATCGTTATAATTTTAACGAAGATTTTACCGGTGGTGAATATAATGGCGAAATCATTAATAGTAAAGGAGAAA
Organism: Bacteroidales bacterium; assembly: GCA_027083715.1. Taxonomy (GTDB): domain Bacteria; phylum Bacteroidota; class Bacteroidia; order Bacteroidales; family NBLH01; genus NBLH01. The sequence continues at coordinate 4,332 of JALWNR010000534.1, read as the reverse complement.
AAGAAGCCATAAAAGATCGTTCGTCATTTGTAATGTCTGCTCGTATAAATGTATATCCTGATACATTAGTATGGATGGCAGATTATACCTATTCTTATAATGAGCCTTATGCTAAAAAATATTTCTGGCATCCGGCATTTGACAATTACCCTGTTGTAGGAGTAAACTGGAAGCAAGCCAATGCTTTTTGTATTTGGAGAACACAGATTATGCGTATTTACATGGACAAACACGGACAACCACCATTTGAAGATTATCGCCTTCCTACAGAAGCAGAATGGGAATATGCAGCTCGCGGAGGTTTAATGTTATCTATGTATCCTTGGGGAGGACCTTATACTCGTAATAATACAGGATGTTTTATTGCTAACTTTAAGCCTTTAAGAGGGAATTATGGCAGCGATGGAGCTAATGAAACCATTGAAGTGGCATTATTTTCTCCAAACGAGTGGGGATTGTATGATATGGCCGGTAACGTAGCTGAATGGACATCAAATGCTTTTGATGAATCAGCATACAGCTTCACGCACGATTTAAACCCTGATTATGTTTATAATGCATTAGCAGATGACCCTCCGGTATTAAAAAGAAAAGTTATTCGTGGCGGTTCGTGGAAAGATATCGGATATTATTTGCAAGTAAGTACACGTACTTATGAATATCAAGACACTGCTAAATCTTATGTTGGATTCCGTTGTGTTCGTTCATTTATGGGACGTGATGGTGCTGATTGGGATTTTAGTAAATTTAATTAAAATACGATAATTTTTTTATTTAATAGCTTTTTTTTTATATTTAGCTTCAAAAATCAATTCATTTATTAATTTAAAAACTATTTAGATATGGGACTTGCTCAAATAACACAAAGTCACGGATGGAAAAACTTTATGGCCAAATTATACGGAATAGGAGCATCAGTGGTAATTATTGGTGCACTTTTTAAAATTCTTCACTGGCCGGGTGCAAACTATATGCTTATGGCGGGATTAGGAACAGAAGCAATTATTTTCTTCTTTTCTGCTTTTGAACCGTTACATGAAGAATTAGACTGGACATTGGTTTATCCTCAATTAGCCGGTTTAGACGAAGATGATGAGGTTGAATTTGCTTCAACATCAGGCCCGAAAACTTCTGGCGAAGCGTTGGCTAAATTTGATGAAATGCTTGAAAAATCTGGAGGAGCTGATTTATTTGCCAAATTAGGCGATGGATTAAGCAACCTTACTGAAAAAGTAGAGCAGATTTCGGATATTTCCGATGCAACCATTGCTACTAAAGAATTTTCTGAAAAAGTAAAAACAGCCGCAAATTCTGTTACTGAATTTGGTGAAGTTTCAAAACAATCAGCTGAATCTTTAAGCTATTCAGTTGAAAATCTTTCCGATACATTCTCAAAAACTGCACAAGAAGTTTCAGAAAAGAATGGAAACGTTGTTGCTGCATACGAACGCTTGGCTGATAGTATGGATATTGATTTTACTGCTTTGAAAGAAGGAAATCAAGTGTACTCAGAACAAGTGAATACTTTAAATAAAAACCTTACTGCTTTAAATGCCATTTTTGAACTTCAGCTAAGTGATGCTGATTTGGATAAGATGATGGAAGATTTGAATGGTTCAGTAACACAATCTGCAAAATACCATTCGGAAATTAAGAAACTTGGTGCCAGATTAGAAGCCTTGAATAACATTTACGGAAATATGCTTGCAGCAATGAATGTAAATGTTAATGATTAATTTACTTATTTTTAATTTTTAATCAAAAAAAGGACTAATTATGGGACACGGAAAAGAAACACCAAGGCAAAAGATGATTGGTATGATGTACCTGGTACTTACTGCCTTGCTTGCGCTGAATGTTTCTGCCGAAGTTCTTAATGCTTTTATTTTAATTGATAACAGTTTAAGAGCTACAACGGAGAATACAATCAGTAAGAATGGAGATATATATTCCAAATTTGAGGCTGCAGTGAAAGAAAATCCTGCTAAAACAAAGGCTTGGAAAAATAAAGCGGATAAGGTTGGTGCAGAATCAAATAAATTATATGTTGATATAGACTCATTAAAATATTTGATTGTACGAACTGCTGACGGACCGGATGGTCGTCCGGACAGTATTCTAAGAAAGGACGATACAAATGTTCCGGGTCAAATTATGATTACGGAAAGAGTAGATGGAAAAATGCGAGCTACAATTCTTAAAGAAGAAATTGCTGCATATCGTGATTTTTTAATTAATTTGGTTGAAGATAAACCGGAAAATGCCCCTTTGATTAAAACACTTAAGCAAAATTTAAGTACTGATGATATTAAAGGACAAGGAGGTGAAAAAGTTCCGTGGGAAGTTGCTAATTTTGAGCATTTGCCTATGGCGGGTGTTATTACCTTAATGTCTAAAATGCAGGCAGATATCCGTAATGCAGAATCGGATGTATTGGGTTATTTATTTAGCCAAATTGATGCAGGATCCTTTAAATTTAATAAAATAGAAGCCATTGTAAATGCGCCTACGAACTATGTTTTGAAAGGACAGCCTTATACAGCTCAGGTATTTATTGCTGCATCTGACTCCACTGTTGATCCTGTGATTAGATTAAATGGTGGTTCTACCTTACCTGTTAAAAACGGGAAAGGTATTTTTACAGGTAACACTTCCTCGCCAGGAGTAAAAACTTGGGGCGGTGTTATTGAAATGGTACATCCGCAGACAAAACAAATTTTAAAATTCCCATTTACCAGTACTTATACTGTTGGCGAGGCTGCTTTAGTTGTTTCTCCAACAAAAATGAATGTATTTTACATTGGGGTGGATAATCCGGTAGATGTATCCGTTCCCGGTATTGATCCTAACAAAATACATGTAGCTATTTCTAATGGAAGTATCAGGAAAAAAGGAAAAGGGTATGTGGTAAGAGTAAAAAGAACAGGAAAAGTTTATATATCTGCCAGTATTGATACTGAAAGCGGAAAGAAAAGCATGGGGCGTAAAGAGTTTCGTGTAAAAAGAGTACCAGACCCTGTAGCATATATTGGTGATAAACGTAAAGGTTCTGTATCAAGAGGTTGGCTGGCAGCTCAATCTGGAATTAAAGCTGTTTTAAAAAACTTTGATTTTAATTTAAAGTTTAGAGTGGTTAGCTTTAAACTTTCTTATACAGATAAAGGATTTACGAAAGAAAAAATTGTTAAAAGTAATAGTTTCGGTACAATACGTTCTCAGCTTAGAAAAATTCCTTCTGGGAAAAAAGTGTATTTTGAAGATATACAGGCTGTTGGTCCTGATGGTTCAAAACGCGATTTAGGAACTTTGGTACTAAGAGTAAAATAATGATTTATATTGTAGAGTGGCGAAATATTCTTTGCTACTCTACGTTATAACTCTATAAGAGTTTAATTAAAAAAATGATAATGAAAACAAAAGGATTAATCATCATTCTGCTGACTTTTTTTGTGCTTATTCCTGATTTTATTAATGCACAAGATGTTTTGAATGGAGTTTATGTTAAAGAGAAAACCTTAAACAGAAAACCAGTGCCTTATCAGTATTTGCGTGAGGCTGATGTGATGTGGTCAAAAACTATTTGGAGGATGATTCCTTTGCGTGAAAAGATGAATCACCCTTTATATTATCCGGAATCTCCAATAGGAGACCGCATGAGTTTAATTGATTTGCTTTTGTGGGGTGTTCGTAATCAGGGGCTAACAGCTTATGATGAAACTCCGGGTGATGAGTTTGCTACCGTAATGACCGTTAAGGAAATTGAAGAGCGTTTTGATGCACAGACAGATACAATTTGGGTTGAAGATATTAATACCGGTGAAATGATTCCGCAAGTTGTAGAAGGTGAAATCCGGGCAAAGGAGGTAAAATCTTTTTTAGTTAAAGAGTTGTGGTTTTTTGATAAACAACGTTCTGTTCTGGATGTTCGTATAATTGGAATTTGTCCAATCAGAGAGTCGATAAGAGAAGGGGCTGAGGAAGAAGATGTTGAAGGAGGAGGAACAGTGGATATGGAAGAAATAAAAAGAACTAAGTTGTTTTGGGTATATTTTCCGGAAGCCAGAAAAATTTTAGCCAGTCATGAGGTTTTTAATCCTTATAATGACGCTGAAAGAAACTCGTTTGATGATATTTTCTTTAAGCGCTATTTTTCGAGTTATATTGTTCAGGAGTCAAATGCATATAATAACCGTGCCATAAGTGAATATACAATTGGTTTGGAATCATTGCTTGAAGCTGAACGTATCAAAGAAAGTATTTTTAATTTTGAGCAAGATCTTTGGGAATACTAATTGATATAAAATTTTTAATAAGAATAGCAGTATCTATTTA
>JALWNR010000533.1 GCA_027083715.1 Bacteroidales bacterium | reverse complement strand
ACAGGCAAGCGTCCGATGATTTCAGGAATTAAACCAAAAGATTTTAAATCTTGCGGTGCAATGTATTGCAGTAAGTTATCCCTGTCTATAGTTTCTTTTGCAGCACTGGCAGAATATCCAACCATGGTAGTATTTAGTCGTTGTCCGATTTTTCTTTCTATTCCATCAAAAGCACCTCCGGCAATAAATAATATATTTTTTGTATTTACCGGAATTAGTTTTTGATCGGGGTGTTTTCTTCCTCCTTGTGGCGGAACATTTACAATAGAACCTTCCAAAAGTTTAAGTAGTCCTTGTTGAACACCTTCACCCGATACATCGCGGGTTATGGAAGGATTATCGCTTTTACGGGCAATTTTATCAATTTCATCAATAAAAACAATACCTCTTTCAGCTGCTTTAACGTCATAATCAGCAACTTGTAATAGGCGTGTAAGTATGGTTTCAATATCTTCACCCACATAACCTGCTTCGGTTAAAATTGTAGCATCAACAATTGTGAAAGGAACATGCAGCATTTTTGCAATAGTGCGCGCCAACAATGTTTTTCCGGTACCGGTTTCACCTACCATAATGATGTTTGATTTTTCAATTTCTACATCATCATCTTTACTTTGTTGCGATAAACGTTTGTAATGATTATAAACGGCAACGGCAAGTACTTTTTTTGCTTCATCTTGTCCTATTACGTATTGATCAATAAATTTCTTAATTTCAATAGGTTTCAGCAATTTTACTTGATTAATATCAAAATTTGCACTTTTTTGTGTTTCCTCAGCAATAATTTGATGTGCTTGTTCGATACAACTATCGCAAATATGTCCTGAAACGCCTGCTATCAGAATATTTACTTCTTTTTTTGATCTACCGCAAAACGAACATTTTTCCATTACTTTTTTCTTATTCATTATAAAGCAGATAGTCGCTTTACGAAAACTATATTCGTAAGCGACTATTTTAATTTATGATTAATTATTTTTTATTTCTAACTAAAACTTCGTCAATCATACCGTATTCTTTGGCTTCTTCCGAAGTCATCCAGTAATCTCTGTCCGAATCTTTTTCTATTTGTTCATACGATTTGCCTGTATGATAAGCCAATATTTCATACAATTCCTTTTTTAATTTTAAAATTTCGCGTGCAGTAATTTCAATATCAGAGGCTTGACCTTGTGCTCCACCCATAGGTTGATGAATCATTACGCGTGAGTGTTTTAAAGCTGTACGTTTTCCTTTGGCACCGGCTGTTAATAGTACTGCACCCATTGAAGCTGCCATACCTGTACAAATGGTGGCTATATCAGGAGTGATGTATTGCATGGTATCATAAATCCCTAAACCTGCATGAACTGATCCTCCCGGTGTATTGAAATAAATCTGTATTTCTTTTGAGGGGTCTGTTGATTCTAAAAATAACAACTGCGCCTGAATAATATTAGCCACATAGTCATCAATAGGTACACCCAAAAAGATAATCCGATCCATCATTAATCTTGAAAAAACATCCATTGATGCTACATTTAATTGGCGTTCTTCAATAATGGTTGGGCTTATGTAATTGTTATAAACAGATGTATATTGATCTAATGTTAAGCTGTTTATGCCAAGATGTTTTGTGGCATATTTTCTAAATTCATCTTTTGGTATCATTTTGTTTTATTTTTGTTTGTAAAAAGAAGTATAAAAATACATAAATTCTTACTTATTATCTTCAAAAAGTTTTGAAAATTCTTCGTTTGTAACTTCTTTTTCGTCTAACTTAACACTTTCTTTAATCACATCAATCACCTTTTCTAGATATTTTTGATCGTATAAACGGCGTACTTCATCTTCTTTTTTCAAGAACATGTCTGTAGCATATTGTTCCAGTTGTTCTTTTCCAAATGAGCCGGCAGGTAAGCCATACTGTATAAACTGCATTTCTACATATTTCATAGCCAACTCTTTAACTTCATCGTATTCAACTTTCAGGTCATTATCTTTGGCAATTTGTGAAGAAATAAGCTGCCATTTAAGGTCTTTAAGAATTTTTGGAAATTCTTTATCAAACTCCTCATCACTCAACTTGTTTTCTTCATCTCTGAGTTTTAACCAACGTTTTAAAAATTCCTCAGGTAAAGCAATATCTAATTTTGATACTAATTTTTCTTTTGCATCAATTCCTAAACGATAATCACTATCGGCTTTTGAGTTTTCTTTAATCTCTTCGATTATTTTTTCACGGAATTCTTCTTCTGATTTTACTTCACCTTCGCCAAAAATTTTATCAAAAAGTTCTTGGTTTAATTCAGCTTCTTCAAATTTTGTGATTTCTTCAATTACGTATTTAAAGTTAGGACTTAAGTTTTCTACTTCCTGTTCATCAATTTTTAATACTGATGCAGTTTCAGCATTTCCTGAAAATACTTTTCTTGGGTCAAATTTTATTTCATCTCCCTTTTTCTTTCCGATAAACTCTTTTTTTATTTCTTCATCTTTAATGTGATCTAATGAAAGAGGAGCCATTTCAGAACGGATACCGTTTTCTTTTTCGTTTCCTTCTTCGTCCAACTCTATAAAATTTCCTTTTATGAAGGCTTTGTCTTCAACTTCGTCAATTTCTTTAACTTGGCCATATTTTCCTGTGTAGGATTTAATATATTGCTCAATGAGTTCCTCATCCGGTTTTATAATATAATAAGGTATTTTTATTCTTTTGTTTAATGTAATTTCTACTTCGGGTCGTAATCCCAAATCAAAAATAAATTCAAATTCTTTTTGATTGTCAAAGTCAATCGGTGTTTTTTGTTTTTCGCTTGGAATTGGTTCACCGATTATTTCCAACTTTTCATCCGTAATGTATTTGTTTAATGACTCAGAAACCAGTTTGTTGACTTCGTCAACAATTACCGATGTTCCGTACATTTTTTTTACCAAACCAATTGGCACCATACCCGGTCGAAAGCCCGGCATGTTTACTTTCTTTTTGATATCTTTTAATGCGCTATCAACTTTTGGTTTATAATCTTCTTCAGTTAGTTGAATAGTAACACTTGCATTTAAATCGTCAATTTGCTCTTTTATAACTTCCATATTGTTTCATTTAAAAAAAACCGCCTAAACTGCGTAATTTTCGCTAGAATGGGCGGTTTACTTTATTCATTTTATTATTATTTAG
>JALWNR010000532.1 GCA_027083715.1 Bacteroidales bacterium | reverse complement strand
CTGCATGCCGGTCAATATCAATTTGTCGAATCTGTTTTTGATTTAAATGAAGTATTTTATTCGGTTTATGATAAATTAATTAATAAGAGAAATCTGAAATCTAATTCTGTTCATTGTAACTTATCTATGCCTGTAACTCATGAATTTTTAATTTTTTCTGATCCTAAAGCATTTAAATATATAATTAATAATTTATTTGAAAATGCTTTGAAATATACTGAAAAAGGAGAAATAAAGATTGGATATCGAATTAATGAAAAGAAAGCTGATGTTTCATTAACCGGAAAAAAGTTTAAAGTTTGTTCCGAAGATTTTGATTTTGAATTGGAAATCTTTGTTAAAGATTCAGGACTGGGGATTGATAAAAGTGAACAAAAATTTATTTTTGATTTTTTCAGGAACGTAGAAAAAAGTAAGATAAAGCTTTATAGAGGAACCGGACTTGGTTTAGCCATCGTAGATAAACTAGCTCATAAATTAGGTGCAAAAATAGAAATTGAGAGTAAAGTAAATTCCGGTACACATATTTTTTTAAGAATACCCTTAAAAGAATTTGTGTAAGCTATACTAATTCCGTATGACCCCCATAAAAATATTTAAATAGAAACAAATGAAACTCAACTATTTTTTGTACCTTGTAATGCAATTAATAAATAAATGAATATGGAGCGCATAGGATATATTTTACTTTCAATTATTGCAATTGTCTGGATTTTAGGGATGGTTGCAGGAATGGTCGCTGCTTTTCCTTTTGGTTTAATTGGCTTAATAGTGCTAGTAGGAATAGGATTGTTGTTTGCTAAGGTTGTAAAAGATCGTATTAACAATACAGAAGACGATTATTATTCAAAAAACGTAGATAAATAAGTAGAATTTAGAGAATTGTTTAACCTTTCGGTGGATTAAATTTAGCTTTAAGTTGTGTGCATATAAATGTATGCATAGTGTGTTATAAAATACCTTAATTAAATAATATCTTTTATTGAAAAGACTTGAAAATCAGTATATTATAGAGTATTAACAACGAGCCATTATAAATAAAAATTTATGGAAAAAATTCTTATTACAACTCAAGACGAGTTTGCAGATTATAATATTATCGAAACTTTAGGAATGGTAAAAGGGAATACCATACGTGCGCGTCATATTGGTAAAGATATAATGGCAGGCTTACGCACCATAGTAGGTGGCGAAATCACAGAATATACCAAAATGTTAGCTGAATCGCGAGAACAGTCATTGGACAGGATGATTGCACAAGCACAAGAAATGGGAGCAGACGGAATTGTATGTATGCGTTTTACAACATCTGCTGTAATGCAAGGTTCGGCTGAATTGCTGGCTTATGGAACAGCTGTTAAATTAGAGAAAAAGTAGTAACAGCAAACTAACATTATCAATAATTCTGCTCGTTTTGTGTACGAATTTTAATATTGTGTCAAAAAACATGTACGAAAATGAACATTCTGTTCAAAAACGTACACAATTTAATTTTTTTTTGTATCTTTGTAACCGATTTAGTATTCTTCCTTTTTCATAAAAGTTACCGAATGGAATATTGAATTTACTTATCCTCAGCTCCCCCAGGCTGAGGATTTTTTGTTTGTAAAACTGAAATTATTGCTGCAAATGTCCAAAATGGAACACTTGCTTTATCAGTATCCAAGAAATTATTTAAAAATCCATGAATTAGATAGCTCATTAAACCTACTAGCACAGACCAAATTAATATTTTATAATTTTTCTCTTTTGTTTGATGATAAGTAGCGATACCTGATTTTATTATAAAAAACACTATAAGTAAAAAAGAAATCAGTCCGGGTATCCCGCTGTCTGTCAGCGCACTAAGATATTCGCTGTGCGCCGTACCTCCATCTCCGAAATTAGTACTTATAATGGTTTTGTCTCGTGCCATCTGAAAAGGTGCATACTGAAACATATAGGTGCCCGGACCCCATCCTAGCACAGGCTTTTCTTTAAACATTCTAAATGCAGAATTCCACCTGTTTAAACGTTCTAAGTTAGATGCATCAGTAGCAATATTGGTAACTGAACGGATATGCTCGCTCAGTTCAGCTGAAGAATCTTGCCGGTTTTTTTCCAAGCGGTCAATAATTTCAAATCGATAAATATAAATTATTGAAAAAATAGCCATTCCGGTTATTAATAAGTATCGAAATTTTATTTTTAAATAAATAATTAAGCCCAGTATTAAAGCCAGCGCCAAACTAATCCAAGCTGCACGAGAGTATGATAATACCAAAGCTATACTAAAAATTACCAATAAAATTAAAACAGGTATTTTGTACAGTAAATCTTTTTTATCAAATAATAAAAATCCTAAAAGTATGGGCAAGTACATACTTATCATAGCTCCATACGATGTATGATCGTTATAAAAAGGGCTCATTACCCAATGTGATGCCTGTTTATCAAATAAACCATAACTTAAATGATGATTAATTGTATAAAAAATCACCAATAACAATGGAATTATATACAACCAAAGTGTTTTAAATATATTCCTATGCTTTTGAAATATTTGCATCGAAAAAAAATACATTGGAACAATAAACCAGATTTTTGCTAAAAAAAACTTAATCGAAACGGCGGGCATCGTACTTGTTATCGAAGTATAAAACATCCATATTAAATAAATGATAATTGAAATACTAATTGGGTTTTGCAGATATACCTTATTAAATGATTTTCCAAAAATAAAATTGATAAATAAGATCCCCGTAAGTACAATCATCATTACTTCGGCAGGTATTGATAAATCAAAAGGTAATTGATAAAAATCAGACAAAGGAACGGAAAGCGGTGTGAAAATTATGATGAAATAATAAATCTGATCATAAGCAAATAAAGCAAACCATGCAAAAACAACTATCAGCGAAATAAATGCGAAATATTCAAAACCATTCAACAAAAAATAGGCATTCAGCCCGATAAATATTGCTGAAACAATATAAAACCACTTGTTTCCGGTTTCTATTTGAATATTTTTAAACAATTTTAAATTTTTTCTTGATTATTTTTTACTCTGGTTCGTTAATATTTTGTGATTTATTGGTTGATAGCCGATTATAAGTATGCTGTTTGTTGTAAAATATTGATTATTAAGCTAATAACTTTATAGTTTTAATGGAGTATTATTT
>JALWNR010000531.1 GCA_027083715.1 Bacteroidales bacterium | reverse complement strand
ATGCAATACTGTTGTGGCTTAGTCCTGAAAGGACGATATATTTTAGTCCCGTATGAAGCGAAGCGAAATGTGGGGTTTGGTAATCGTTAAAGTATTAGCGATGCAAATAATAAAGCTGATTAAAGAAAGAAAGATACATGCATCGCAATTTAAAATTATTTTCAACCCTTAATTCACATTTGTAGATTAAAGATATTATAAATAATTCATTAAATGATTGTAACATATTGATTACAGCACATTAACAATAAAACATATTTGAAAGCAAGTATTTAATAAAGTTTTAGGGTAACAAATCGTGCTATAGTGCGTATAATAAGTTAAATTTGATATAGATAAATAAAAGTATGAGTAGAGTAGGTATTGTTTTATTAGGATTATTGGTATTATTTATTACAGAAGAAAATTTATTGAGTCAAAAAACCAAAAAAGTATTATCCGTTAAAAGAGTGGAAGTTGCGCCACATATTGATGGAAAACTTGATGATGCTGTTTGGAGAGATGCTCCTCTTGCAAAAGACTTTGTACAATTTGATCCGTATAATGGAAAAGAACCAACAGAACAAACAACCGTAAAAATTATTTATGACGATGAAGCCATATATTTTGGTGCTATGATGTACGAAAGTAAACCGGATAGTATTTATACAATTATGACAAAACGCGATGCCGGTTTTGATGGAATAGCGGATATATTTGTTATTTCCATTAGCCCTTTTAACGATGGTATTAATTCAAACATATTTGTTGTTTCAGCAGCAGGTGTTCAATCAGAAATAAAAGGTTCTGCTAATGGTTCTGATAAAAACTGGGATGTAGTTTGGGAAAGTGCCGTTTCTTTAACCGATAGTGGATGGATAGCAGAAATTGCCATTCCGTATTCTGCATTACGTTTCTCAAAAGAACATGTTCAAACATGGGGAATTAACTTTTTTAGAACCATTCAGCGATTACGCGAAGGTTCAAGCTGGAACTGGATAAACAACGAAATAGAAGGTTTTACTAACCAGCAAGGTGAAATTACCGGCATTGAGGGTATTAAACCACCTTTACGTTTATCTTTTACTCCCTATGCCTCTGGTTTTTTAGAAAAAAATTCTGAAAATAATTATTGGGATAAAGGGCTGCGTGGAGGAATGGACTTAAAATGGGGAATTAATGAAAGCTATACTTTAGATATGATGTTAGTTCCCGATTTCTCGCAAGTGCAAAGTGATGATCAGATTTTGAACCTGTCAGCTTTTGAAACCAAATACGAAGAAAGAAGACCTTTTTTTACCGAAGGTACTGAACTTTTTAATAAAGCCGATATTTTCTATTCTAAAAGAATAGGTTCCACACCTGTCAACCTTTGGAATGTGTATGATAGCCTGGGTGAAAATGAAGAATTTATTGAAAACCCGGCTGAAACTCAAATTATTAATGCCACTAAAATAACCGGACGTTCAAAAAATGGACTTGGTTTAGGTTTCTTCAATGCCATGACCTCAAACACTGATGCCGTAATAAAAGATACTCTTACAGGAGCTGAACGTAAAGTGAGCACCCAACCTTTTACAAATTATAATATATTGGTGTTTGACCAAAATCTGAAAAATAATTCTTATGTCAGCCTGATAAATACAAATATGCTAATGCCCAATAATGACTATATGGCAAATGTTACAGCCGGTGAATTTTTGTTTAAAAATAAAAAACAAAACTACCAATTTGAAGGTGTACTTGGGATAAGTCAAAAATACAGTAATACAGATAAAAATGAATACGGATATAAATACAACTTAGCTTTTGCTAAAACCGGAGGAAATTATCGTTTTGGGATAAGACAAGAACTAATCGATGATAAATTTGATCCTAACGATATGGGGTTTTTATTGTTTAATGACTTTATATCAACCCGTGCAGATGTTAGTTATCAAACATTGCAGCCATTTGGACGTTTCATCAATTTTAATATTCGTTTTGACACTCGCCACCAAATGACTTATGATACCAAAGAACTAATGTACTGGCAGATCGGAATGAATTCCTCAGTAACATTTCAATCATATTGGGATATAGGTTTTTTCTACGACAATTACCCCTTGGGACAATATGATTTTTATGAAGCACGTAAAGACGGGCAAGTATATTATATTGAGCCATCTATGTTTGGTGGTATTTTTATGGGAAGCGATCGTCGTAAAAAAATTTCATTCCGACTTTTTGTAATGACATGGACATCTCAGTCTGAATACAACCAACATACCTATCGTGGAAGAATATCACCAACATTCAGGGCTACCGATAAATTAACTTTTAGTTTGGCAATTAGCCCCGCATTCCAGATTAATGATATTGGCTATGCAGATGAAATATCCGATACCGTGATTATGGGCTTGCGCGACCGAAAAACCATTTCAAATACCTTTACTACCGATTATTCTATAACCGATAAAATGTCATTGAGTATGCGCATCAGGCATTATTGGTCTTCGGCAAAATACAAAAAATTCTTTAATTTAAAAGAAGACGGCAGCCTTGCTGATAGACCTGAATACAATGATAATCAGGATATTAATTTCAATGCTTTCAATATTGATTTTGTATATACATGGCGTTTTGCTCCCGGTAGTGATGTATTGTTTATATGGAAAAACTCAATTTACAGTGCCGATGATTATGTTATTGATGATTATTTTGACAACATAAACACAATGTTCAAAGAACCACAAACCAACTTATTATCAATAAAAGTCTTGTACTATCTCGACTATCTATATCTAAAAAAGAAAAAATAAATAAATTTTTTTATAATTGGGGCGGCTACAGGCTTTCCGCTCATAGTCCTCAAATCCATAGCCGGCAAAACATCGATAAAAAAGTAGCTCTGTTCCGCCGCTCTTTTTTATCGTGTTTTGCATCGGCATGGCTTTTGCGGGCTATCCGCTTCAATCCTTGCCGCAAGAAAGCGTACATTCTTCAAAACAAGCACCTAAAACTTCAAAACATCTGAAAGTTTTTTGAACATTAAAAAAGGCTTGACCTTAGCAAAATAATTCCTGACTTCGCACATTTTCAAAATTAAAATATTGATTTACAGCGTAATGCGATTTCGTCAAGGCACTACATTTTAAATTATTTCGTATGGGGTTGTGATATGTTTTATGTCATATAAACCTAATAT
>JALWNR010000530.1 GCA_027083715.1 Bacteroidales bacterium | reverse complement strand
ATTTTAACCATATATTTTTCCATGTATTTTTAAAATTCACTTACTCGTATTTTTAATTTATACTAAATCCCTTAAATATGCAAAACTAAAGTTATTTCATGAAAAAACATCATTAGTTAAGTTTTTTAAATTAATTTTTTTGCTTGAAAAAGGATCAGTTAAAATAAGTATTGAGCTTAATAACATATGTCAAAACTGAAATTAAATTTTAAAATTCAATATGAATTTACGTAATTTGTTTTTTTGTTATTAATCAAAAACCGAATCTATTATGACAGAACAAATACAAAATTCACTTAGAGAATCAAAAACAGCGCGCTGGTTGGCTTTGCTTTTTGTTTCATTAACCTTGGTTGCAGGCTATTATTTTGCTGATGTAATGTCTCCTTTAAAAACCATGCTTACCGAAAACGCTAAATATGCATGGGACGGTACAGAATATGGTTTTTTCACAGGAGCTTATTCATGGTTGGTGATATTAGGATTTTTAATTGTTGGAGGGATAGTTTTAGATAAAAGCGGTATCCGTTTTACGGGTTTGCTTTTTTCAGTAGTGATGATTATCGGTGCTTTGTTTAACTACTATGCACTTACAGATACATTTATAAACGGAGGTTTTGGTTACGATTTTTTTAATTCATTTATGAAATCGTATAATCCTTCGGTGAAATTGGCAGCAGTTGGTTTTGCTATTTTTGGCTTGGGTATTGAAATACTTGGTGTTACCGGTTCGCGGATTGTGGTTAAATGGTTTAAAGGCAAAGAACTTGCTTTTGCTATGGCATTACAAGTTGCTTTTGGAAGGTTGGGTATGCTTTGGGTTTTTTGGCAATCGCCTCGCCTTGCCGGAACAGAAGAAATGGTTACGCGTCCATTGGCTTTTGGAATATTATTGCTGATTATTGGTTTATTAAGTTATGTTGTTTATTCGGTAATGGATTTCAGACTGGATAAGCAAGAAGAAATTGATTTATCTGATGAAGCGGAAGAATTTGAGTTCTCGCATATTAGTAAAATATTGTTTAATAAAGCATTTTGGTATATTGCTATGCTTTGTGTTTTGTTTTATTCAGCAGTATTCCCATTTATGAAATATGCACCGGATTTAATGGTAAACAAATTTTTGGTAGCTAAACAAACAGCAGGTGATATTCCTTCTTTATTGCCATTGGGCACGATGCTGCTTACTCCTGTTGTTGGCTTGTTTTTAGATTATAAAGGCAAAAGTGCCAGTATAATGATATTCGGCTCTTTGCTGTTAATATTAGTTCATTTAGGATTTGCATATGGTCCTGCAAGTGAAATTTTTGCTATTGTTTTGATGATGGTTTTGGGTGTTTCTTTCTCATTAGTACCCGGAGCAATGTGGCCTGCTGTTCCTAAAATTGTTGATGAACAATATTTAGGTACGGCTTATTCCTTAATCTTTTGGATACAAAACTGGGGCTTAATGGGCTTTCCTATGTTGGTTGGTTGGGCGCTTGAGTATTTTAATCCGGGAGTAACGGAACAGATACATAGTGGCGTTAATGTTTATTATGATTATACGGTACCAATGTTGATTTTTGCCGTAACAGGATTTTTAGGTCTATTATTTGCATTTTTGTTGAAAGCGGAAGACAAGAAAAAAGGCTACGGATTAGAATTGCCTAATAAGCAAAGCTAATATTATTATTTATAAAGTCTGATATTTTCGTTGTGCTTGTCTTCAAAATTGTTAGAGCAGTAAATTTATATTTTCGGGCTTCGTAAAATTTGATATTTGATTTTACGAATTAAACAATTGGTTTTATAGATAAATATTAATTTGGTAAAATATAAAAACTTTGTCAAAGAATTATTTTTATAATTACTTTGACAAGGTTTTATTTAAGAATAAATAATGATTATTTATGCCCTCTAAAATATTTCATAAACTGAACCCTTTCCCATGCAGCAGGATTATTTGTTTTTGCCTGACTCATTTTCCCTCTAAATTCATCAAGGGTTTTAAATCCTTTTTTGTCCATCCATTTTTGAACTTCTGTAAGCATTTTTTGAATTTGCTCAGTACCGTTTAAATAAATAGTTGATGCCACTTGAACAGCATTTGCCCCTGCAAGAATTTGTTTAATTACCGCTTCTCCGGTGTGAACACCTGTTGATGCTGCTAAATCGCATTTAATACGTCCTGCCATAATACCTATCCATCGTAAAGAAATATGCATATCATCCGCACTACTTAAAATATTGCCGGATGTAATTTCCAATTTATCTAAATCTATATCAGGACTATAAAATTTATTAAAAAGTACTAAGCCTTTAATTCCGCTTTTTGAAAGTTTTTGCAGGTGTACAGCCAAATCTGTTGAGTAATAGCTTACTTTTAATGCAATAGGAATATTTACTTGTTTTTTTACTTTTTCAACAATCTCATTATATGCTTTATTAATATCATCTGCACTACGATTAAAGTCTGAGGGCAATAAAAATAAATTCAGTTCCAAAGCATCTGCTCCGGCTAGTTCAATTTCTTTTGGAAAATAGGTCCATTGGTCAGCAGTAACACAATTGATACTTGCTATAATAGGAATTTTGACCTGCTTTTTTACATTTTTGATTAATTCAAGGTATTGCATGCTCATATTGTCATCTTCATATTCTTCATAAAAATCCAAAGTTTCCGGATACAGTGAACTAACGGAACTCATTTTTTTAAGTTGAGCATCCATTTCAGCAACAATTTCCTCTTCAAAAAGTGATTTTAAAACTACTGCTGCTGCTCCGTTTTCTTCTAATGATTTAATGGCTTCTACTGAGTCAGTCAAGCCTGAGCTAGCAATAATAATAGGGTTTTTAAGTTTTAAACCCATGTATTTTGTACTTAAATTTGGCATGGTTTTGTTTTTTTTATGTTTATTTAACAAATTTAATCATAAAAAAGTTTTTATGTGCATATATGAAGGCATTTTTTAGCGCATAAAAAAAGACCGCATCGCGGCCTTTTTAATAAGTTGTGAAATCTTTATTCTTGTTCTCCTAAAAATCGTTCTGCATCTAATGCTGCCATACACCCGGAGCCTGCTGCCGTAACAGCTTGTCTGTAAATAGGGTCTTGTACATCACCGGCAGCAAATATACCTTCAATATTGGTTTTTGATGTACCCGGAATGGTTTTTATATATCCGGTT
>JALWNR010000529.1 GCA_027083715.1 Bacteroidales bacterium | reverse complement strand
ATTGTATAGCATTAAACGAATTAAAAAAGACCCTGAAAACCTTAAACAAACCATTAATTATCTTGATTTAATGGAAGAATCGGCACAAAATATCAATGTAACTGTACAAGCATTGCTTAATTTTAGCCGTAAGTACGATTTTCAACTGGCAGAGGTAGATATTAAGGAACTAATTGAAAAAGTATTGTTGGTTATTGCTTTTAAAATGGAAACAGCACAAATTTCAATTTCAAAAGAATTTTGCTCAAAAGGTACATCGGTTTTAGGAAGCCAAAATCATTTGGAACAGGTTTTTATTAATATCTTGCTAAATAGTATCCATGCCATAATTGAAATGCAGAAAAAAAATAAACAAATAGGCGGACATATTGATATAAAAGTAAAACAAGCAGGTATAAAAACATTTATTAAAATTAAAGATAATGGTATTGGCATGCCCAAAGAAAATTTATTGCGAATATTTGATCCCTTTTTTACTACAAAAGACGTGGGTGAAGGAACCGGATTGGGCTTATCGGTTTCGTATAACATTATAAAAGCACATAAGGGAAACATTGAAGTAAGCAGCGAAGTAAACAAAGGTACAAGCATAAAAATTATTCTGAACACTTTTTATCCTAAAAATAGTTAGTATGGGAAAATTAAGCATTTTTGTCGTGGACGATATCCGAATTTTCAGACTCACATTATCAGATGAGCTCAGGGACGCAGGATATGAAGTATATGAATTTGCCAATGGACAAGCTGCCTTGATGCAGATTCCCGAAATAAAACCGGATGTGATTATCTCGGATATTAAAATGCCGATTATGGATGGTCAAGAACTTCTAAACAGAGTAAAAACTCAGTTTGAAGATATATTTTTTATTCTGATGACCGCCCATGCTTCTATTGACTCAGCTGTTAAAGCGATGAAAGAAGGTGCTTATGATTATTTGGTCAAACCTTTTGAAACAGAGCATTTACTTATGATGCTGGAACGCCTGATTGAGTTTAAAAAATTAAAAACCGAAAATATCGCCTTAAAAAAGAATATTTTTGAAAAATATAATTTTTCAACTTTTGTAGGAAACAGCCCCGAAGTTAAAAATGTGTTTAAATTAGTTGAAAAAGTAATGGATTCAAACACAACTATTTTAATAAAAGGTGAAACCGGTACCGGAAAAGAACTTTTAACAAATGTAATCCATTACAACAGCAATCGAAAAGATAAACCGTTTGTAAAAGTCAGTTGTGCCATTTTATCCAAAGAAATTTTTGAAAGTGAATTGTTCGGACATGTTAAAGGTGCATTTACCGGTGCCGATGAAACAAAGATCGGACGCTTTGAATTGGCGGATACAGGTACTTTATATCTTGATGATATTGACGATATACCGCTTAATTTACAGGTAAAACTTTTAAGAGTACTGGAAGAAGGCGAAATAGAAAAATTAGGCTCTCCCAAAACCATTAAAGTAGATGTACGGATTATAGCTTCGACCAAAGTTGATTTAAAAGAGTTGGTTAAACAAGGTAAATTCAGACAAGATTTATATTACAGATTAAATGTTTACCCGATAAAATTACCACCGCTTAGAGAACGAACGGGAGATGTTAAAGTACTCATTGACTATTTTGCAAAAAAATATTCCAAAAATAATTTAAAAATTGAACCGGAAGTATATAAAATTTTATCGTCTTATGAATTTCCCGGAAATGTAAGGGAACTCAAGAATCTAATTGAACGTTTGGTGCTCTTAGCCGAAAATAATACCATAAAAGCTCAAACCCTACCTTTCGAGATAAGAAATCCATCCGTTAAGGATAAATTAAAATTTTCAGAAACCGCAAGTTTAAATGAACAAATTAAAGAATTGGAAATTTACGCAATAAAAAATGCTTTGGAAAAATCAGATAATAATAAATCCAAAGCAGCTGAATTGCTTGATTTACCATTATCCACATTAAGGTCTAAAATGGAAAAATACGGAATTAATTAATTTGCATATTAAGAATATTCCAGTTTTAAGAAAATTAGATAATCACAATATTTTAGCCTTAGCCTAACCTGCAAAATTCATGCGTTTTTTTGGATTTATATACGACTATCGAAGCCTGCCGACATAGTTATCTATTTCAAAGGCTTGGATAGGAAGTAGATGAATTCAAAAAAATGCACTTGTGAAAAATGACAAAAATAAAGTTTTTTTTACACGAATGTCTTAAGAGTTTGGTATCAGCATAATACAAGAGTTTTGTCATTTTTATGAATAAAGCAGGTTAAAATGACTGACCTGGTTAAAGCTTTTTAGCTTATTAAAATAGCTTTTTTTGCGATGCAAATTGGTTTTGTTATTTTTGATTCGGTATTACTTGCATCGCTTTTATACTGGCAATATTGCACCCAGCCATATTGGCTGGGCTAATGGATTATACACCTTTAGAGCAAACATCTTGTATGTAATATTTAACAAAACCGAATTAAACATACCTTCTATGTGTTTTTTTGTGGTAAAATCAGCACCAACGGTGCGATAATCACTAGCATAGGGCGTAGCCCTATAGTAAATCAATCAAAACAAAAACAAGCACCAACGGTGCGTAATAATCAGCATAAGATGCAGCCTTATTAATTGTATGTTCAGTCTCGTTTATAAAATTGCACGGCATTAATACAATATTTAAGTACTCGAATATTCTTTATAAGCATGTTAATTAATTTTTACTTTTAACAATAGTTCGTTAAATTTTTATAAGGCACTAAAATTCATGTGTTTACAAAATATCAAAACTGAATTGTAGTGTGCTGATTTTCAGCAAATTAATTCACTCTCCAACATTCATTTTTTAACAAAGTATTATTTTAAACAAATCAATGCTAATAAGCATGTATTAAAAATGAACTTACCAACCGCACAGTTTTTATGCCAAACGAATATTAGTAGCCAAATTTCGTTAATTTTTAACGATATTTCGTAAAAGGAAACCTGTTTTACAAAAGTAAATTTTCTTTTCAACAATAAATACCATTCTCTGAAATCCTTGCCTATCACGGCATACAACAAACCACTCAATACAAAGTTAAAATTTCTTTAATCATTAAGTTTTATATGGTTTACTCTTTGGATAAAATCGATAGAAATTATCTAAATAAACTTTATTATTAACTTAAATTATAGTAAAAAATGAAAAAATTA
>JALWNR010000528.1 GCA_027083715.1 Bacteroidales bacterium | reverse complement strand
GTCTGTATCTTTGTTCTTTAAAATTGCCATTGCGAGATAACTGCAGAAAATTTAGACTAAAAAAAAATTCAACGTTTGTTAATACTTGGTGGCTTGTTTAATATGCTTATTATTATACCATTACAAGATTTAATATCCTTGATAATCATATAGTAAATAGATCATTATTAACTTGCTATCATATTGATTACTAGATATTTAGCTAAATTTTATTGCAATTATTCTTGATTTGATTTACTGATATATACTTATCTGTGTTTATAATGAACTATTGTCAATAAAGATTAAATTATAAATAAGAAACAAAAAAAAATTGTAACATGTCAAGAACTTTCTTTTCTTTAAAATCAATCGTTAATATAATAAATTCAATAAAAGTTCCTTCGCAAGAGATTATTGAACAAGCTCAGCATAAGATTGATTATAAAACAAAACCCCTAGGTTCGTTAGGAAAAATAGAATCAATAGCAATAAAAGCATGTGCTGTTCAGAACACACTTAGTCCGGTAATTTCAAACAAATCATTATTTGTATTTGCTGCCGACCATGGAGTTGCAGCCGAAGGTGTTTCTGCTTTTCCTCAAGAAGTTACAAAGCAGATGGTTCTTAATTTTTTAAATAATGGAGCTGCAATTAATGTTTTGAGTAATCATAATGGAATTAATTTGCTGATTGTTGATATTGGTGTTAATGATAACTTTGAAGATCAACAGCAGTTGATAAATAAAAAGATAGCTTACGGCACAAAAAATTTTGTTGTAGAAAATGCAATGACAAGAGAACAGGCAGAAGAGGCTTTGTTAGCAGGAATATCGGTTTTTGAGGAGCAAAACAAACATAGTAAGATTGATATTATTGGTTTGGGTGAGATGGGTATTGCTAATACCACAACAGCATCGGCAATAATAAGTGCAATAACAAAAAAATCAGCACAAGAGTGTACCGGACATGGCACAGGTATCGACAGCGAGCAAATTATTCATAAAATAAATGTTATAGAAAAAGCTTTAAGCAAACATAAACCCGATTCAGCCGATGCTATTGATATTTTATCGAAAATAGGAGGTTATGAAATAGCCGGTATGGCAGGTGCTGCACTTGCCGCTGCAGCAAATCAAGCAATTGTTGTGTTAGATGGAATTATTTCTACTGCTGCGGGACTTATTGCTTATACCATAAATCCTGATGTGGCAAACTATTTTATAGCCGGACATAAATCGGTTGAAAAAGGTCATATTTTAGCATTAAAACATATGGGACTAATACCTGTTCTTGATTTAGGGATGCGTTTGGGTGAAGGAACAGGTGCTGCACTTACCATTGATATTGTTGATGCATCATGTAAAATAATGTGCGAAATGGCATCGTTTGAAGAAGCAGGAGTTTCAAATTCTGATTCTGTTTGATAATTTGTTATTCTTAATATAAATATTAACATTTGATTATTTAAAAATAAGCAGTTTAAAAAAGTTAATAAAAATATGTGTTAGATAAAAAGGTTGATATATGCAAATTATTTTCATAACAGGTGGTCAGAGGTCGGGAAAAAGCAGTTATGCTCAAAAACTTGCCGAGAGTTTATCTGAAAACCCTGTTTATCTTGCCACATCGCGTATTTGGGACGATGATTTTAAGAAAAGAATTGAACGACACAAGCAGGATAGAGGAGATAATTGGTTAACAATTGAGGAAGATAAAGAGTTAAGTAAATTAATTTTTAAAGACAATGTTGTTGTATTAGATTGTGTTACTCTTTGGCTTACAAATTTATATTATGACAATAAATATGATATTGACAAAACTTTACAAGATGCTAAGCGTGAGTTTAATGCTTTAGTTAATCAAGATTTTATACTTATTGTTGTTAGTAATGAGATAGGCATGGGAATACACGCCGATAACGAATCGGCAAGGAAGTTTACCGATTTGCAAGGCTGGATAAATCAATACATTGCATCATTGTCAGATGATGCATGGCTTATGGTTTCCGGTATTCCTGTTAAAATAAAATAATTTTATGCAGTTAAAACTATTTTTTACAGCTTTAATGTTTTATACGCGAATACCTGTTCCTGTGCGGTTAGAATATACCGATGAGTTATTAAATAAATCTACTCGATACTTGCCACTTGTTGGTGCAATTGTGGGAATAGTAGCGGTAGTGGTTTTGTTTGCTGCAAATCTTATTTTCCCGTTTAATATTTCTGTTTTGTTTAGTATTGTTGCAACAATTATGTTAACAGGAGCTTTTCACGAGGATGGGTTTGCAGATTTCTGTGATGGTTTTGGCGGTGGATATTCTAAGGAAGAAATTCTTCATATAATGAAGGATAGTAGAAATGGCAGTTATGGTGTTGCAGGAATGATACTAATTTTTCTTTTTAAGTATATCTCGTTAGTTTCCATTTCCTTAGCAAATATTGCCATTGTTTATATTTCTGCTCATGTATTAAGTAGATTGTTACCTGTGTTAATTATAAAAACCACAACTTATTCGCGTTTTGATGAAACTACAGGAAAAATAAAACCACTGGGTAAAAATATTGACCAAACTACTTTTTTAATTGCATTTTTACTTGGTGTAGTTCCGCTTTTGTTTTTTTCTCTCTATTTTTCGTTTACGGTTATTGTAGTTTATTCAATTTTAACAATCTTATTTCGTAAATATATTGTATCAAAAATAGAGGGATATACAGGCGATACACTTGGAGCTTTACAGCAAATAGCAGAAGTAATTTTTTATCTCACTTTTATTGCATATCAAAATTTTGCGACATATCATTCATTAATCACATTTTGATATATTATTAATAAATTGTTGCAGCTTTATGATTCTTTATTTGGTAAGACATACAAAAGTAAGTTTAGAATTGGGAGTTTGTTACGGGCAAACTGATGTTGATGTTGCCGATACTTTTATTTCCGAGTTAAGTGTAATATTACAACAATTGAGTGAAATAGAATTTTCTGCTCTATTTTCAAGTCCATTGCTTAGATGTAAGAAATTAGCAGAAAAAATTCCATTTAATGGTGATATAATTTATGATGAGCGTTTAAAAGAGTTAGACTTTGGAAGCTGGGAACTTAAAAAGTGGGATGAAATTTATAGGCAAAAAGAATCAAAAAAATGGTTTGACAACTATTTGCAAGTGTCTTGTCCAAACGGAGAATCATATGACGATTTATTG
>JALWNR010000527.1 GCA_027083715.1 Bacteroidales bacterium | reverse complement strand
GGTTTAATAAGATTTTTTTTATTTTCATTTTTAATAGTTTTTATCAATTTATTAAAAGTAGATTATTATTTTTGTAATGTAAAATAAAACAATCAAAAAATTTAATACAAGCAATTAACTAAATTTAACATTAATAATGAATGTAAAATTTGTAAAATACCAGGGTGCCGGAAATGATTTTATATTAATTGATAATCGTAATTTTCAAGTTAAAGAGTTGAAAACAGAAACGATTAAGTTTTTATGCGACAGGCATTTTGGCATAGGAGCAGATGGTTTAATGCTATTAAATACCCATAAAAAATATGATTTTGAGATGGATTATTACAACTCTGATGGTAGTGGCAGCACCATGTGTGGAAACGGAGGCAGATGTATTGTTGCATTTGCAAAACGTATAGGAATTATATCTGATTATACACGTTTTCTAGCCAGCGATGGTTTACATGAAGCATTTATAGATAATGCAGATATTGTAAAACTAAAAATGACAGATGTGATAGAAATTCAACAAAATGAAGATAGTTTTTTCATAAATACAGGAGCACCTCATCATGTAGAATTTGATAATGATCTTTTCCGTATGGATGTTTATGCAAAAGGAAAAGAGATAAGATACAGTGAAAAATACAGAAAAGAAGGTACAAATGTAAATTTTGTTCAAATTATTAATAATGGTCTAAAAATCCGCACCTACGAACGGGGGGTGGAAAATGAAACACTTGCTTGCGGAACCGGAGCTGTTGCTTCGGCAATTGCTTATTGTCAAAAATTTAATTTATCTGCTTCAACAATTAAGGTAAAAGTTCTGGGAGGTGAACTCGAAGTTAGTTTTAATAAAAAAAATAATGAATTTACTGATGTATTTTTAAGAGGTCCGGCAAAATTTGTTTTTATGGGTGAGATTGAACTTCCCTAAAAATGATAGCCTAATTGTAGCCAAAAACCCCAGCGGTTATTTACATTATTTTTACTGATTTTAAATTCGAGAGGCCCAATTATGGTATTGGTTCCTACTCCAATTGCAGCCCCAAATAAAAAATCATTGGCAATTACCAGCTGATCAATATTATTGCTCTTAAAAGCACCATCGGCATTAATACATAAATATTTATTTTTAAGAAATTCATATCTGAAAGCTAATCTCCCACTTAAAATATTTAATGCAGTGAACTCCATAAATCGAAACCCGCTAAAAGGAATAACATAAGATTTGTATCTCACTTCGCCCCCTAAACGATAATAATCACCAATAAAAACACTATCGGATAAAACAAGGGTTGAGTTAAAAGAATAATTAAAATTAAGTTTTTTACCTATAGGAATATAACGGCTAATATGTAAGGAAAAGCGCCAATAGTTCTCATCATAATGATAATCATCATTAGACAATGGTAACAATAAATAGTCTGCTTTCATTTTAATATCAAAACCTGATGTAGGGAAAACAGTCCGATCATATGTATCCACATAAATTTCACCAAAGAGTTTGAGAAAGCTAAAACTAGAATTATAATTACTTTGCTCAAGTTCAATGATATTGAAATACTCATATTTGTATTCTGCTCCGGCAGCAAAATAAACCGAATTTGATAAAGAAGAAACAGCAGCCAACTTCCCTGTAAAACTATGATGCCTCATTGAAAGATTCAAAGAATCTTCGGGAAAGTATAGTTTTTCTTCTAAAGTAAAATAATCAAGCAAAGTGCGAAAACCAATACTGGGCTTATATTTGGTAAAAATTGAATAATCAATAGTAGCCTCGGGAGCCTCACTCAACTTTCCGCTTAACAACAGTTTTGAACCTTCGCCAAGTATATTTCTAAAAGTACCGTTCAGTAATAATGAAGCATTAAAGTAATTGTTGTAATTTACACCCACCTTTACCGCAGAAAAAGGTTTTTCATATACCCTAATTACTAAAATATTTTTATCGCCATCCTGAATAATTTTATAATTTACTTTTTCAAAAAATTGGGAACCATAAACTCTGTCCACTCCTTTTTCTATTTCTTTTAAATCTATCCAGGCTGCGTTTTCTATATTCAATCTACTCCGAACCAGTTTTTCGGATACTTTTTCCAAGCCTTCAATTTTTACTTCATTTA
Source organism: Bacteroidales bacterium (assembly GCA_027083715.1). GTDB lineage: Bacteria > Bacteroidota > Bacteroidia > Bacteroidales > NBLH01 > NBLH01. The sequence continues at coordinate 1,082 of JALWNR010000527.1, read as the reverse complement.
TAAAAATAGAATATAAAGCTGCTGAATTTACTTTTTTTACTTTGGGTTGCTTATATTTTTTTAAACGTTCAGCAAGTGCCTTAATTTGCTCTTCCATAGCCAATGCAGCTTCTTCTCCTCTGATAATTAAGCTGTCGGTGGCATCAAAACTGGCAGCATTATAACCCGTAATGTCCGGTGATATTAAAATATCGCAAAGTTTTTTCTCATCTTCAAGCAAAAAAGCATTTCTAAAGCTCGAAGCCTGATCCATAATGGCAAGCATAGAAGTAAGCTCTTCCTTTTTATATAATGGAGAACCTACGTTTACTGCTATAATTATATCAGCACCCATACTTATAGCGTCCGAAACAGGTAAGTTACGCACCAAACCTCCGTCAACCAACAAATGACCATCAATTTCAATAGGTGCAAATACCGAAGGTATAGACATGCTTGCTCTTAAAGCATCCGGCAAAAAACCTTTATCCATCACATACGCCTCTCCTGTTTCTATATCTGTTGCAACACAAGCAAAAGGTATCGGAAATTTCAGGAAATCATTTTGCCCATGAACAGGCCAAGTAATTTTAGCCAACAACTTTTCCAGCTTTTGTCCTGAAACCATCCCTTTGGGTAAAACAAAGCTTCCATCTTTGTAGGGAAACTCTAAAAGATACTTATCCGCTTCATTTTTCTCTTCAACAGATATATCATAACGCTTAATACTGCCGGCAAATATTTCGCCCCAATCAATTCTTTTTGCCAGTTTTTCCAAATCATTGGCAGAATAGCCTATAGCATATAATCCGCCAATAATAGAGCCCATACTTGTTCCGGTAATATAATCAATGGGGATATTGTATTTTTCAAGAACTTTTATTACACCAATATGTGCCATACCTTTTGCCCCGCCACCACTTAAAACCAAACCTATTTTAGGGCGTTTAGGAATACTATCTTGCCCAAGTAATTGACTTGGAATTATAGATAAAATTGCTATAATGAGAATTATATATTGATTTCTTTTCATTTTCTATTGTATTTTTCTAATTCAATATTAATATTTTGTAAAAAGATTCATTAAAACAACACACTAAAAC
>JALWNR010000526.1 GCA_027083715.1 Bacteroidales bacterium | reverse complement strand
ATTTTAGGCTTTGCCCTTAAAAACGAATATAGTTTTCAGGTTTTAACCTTAAAAAGATTTGTATTTTTCAGGTTATTACCTTATTTTTGTATTCATATTTAAGGATATAACTTTATGAAAGATCTGAAATTAAAGTTGTTGATTGAACAACTGGATCGTAAATTCCAAGTCCTTTCAGCTCTTGATGGTTTGGTTACACCTTCGGAAGGCTGGATATATTCGGTACGAACTGCGCTCAGAATGACATTAAAACAGCTCGGAGCAAAATTAAATATTACCGCACAAAGTGTTAAAGAAATCGAACAGCGCGAAAAAAATGGCTCGATTACTTTAAACAGCCTCAAAGAAGTAGGCAATGCGCTTGATTTGCAATTAGTTTACGGATTTATACCCAAAGAAAAATCTTTAAAAGCAATGATTGATAAGCGTGCACATGAAATTGCCGAAAAAATAGTGTTGCGTACATCTACCACTATGAGTTTGGAAGATCAGCAAAATTCTAATGAACGTATCAGACATGCCATTGATGATTTAGCCGAAGAAATTAAACGCGAAATGCCACGATATTTATGGGATTAGACTTAGAATACATCAACCACCAAACGGCTCTTGACGAAGACGAGAAAGAGGGATTGCTCATCAAGAGCATCTCTACACGAGCTGAGCTTGATGAGTTTGAACAGCAAAATATTGAAAGGGCAATTGCCTGGACTATGAAAAAACGCTTTAAAATAAGCGATATCCTAAACGAAGAATTTGTGCGCAAACTGCACAAAAAAATGTTTGACCAGACTTGGCGGTGGGCGGGTGAATATCGTAAAACCAATAAAAATATAGGAGTGGATAAATTTTACATCGGTATTGAAATTAAAAACCTACTGGACGATTGTAAGTTTTGGGTCGAAAATAAATCGTTTAGCGAAGATGAAATAGCTATCCGCTTTAAGCACCGTATGGTACATATTCATCCTTTTCCCAACGGCAACGGAAGACACTCACGGCTGATTGCCGATGTTTTGATAGAACAGGGCTTTGGAAAACCCGTTTTTTCCTGGGGCAGTGGCTCGCTGGCACCACAGTGCGATTTGCGAAGCGAATATTTATCGGCTCTTTTTGAGGCTGATAAAGACAATTATGAGCCCTTGATTAAATTTGCACGGAAATAGTTTTTATATTTCCCATTTTATACCCATAACAGTAACATCGTCTGTTTGAGGTTCTTTACCTTTCCATTTATCAAAAATACCTTTTAGTATTCGTTTTTGTTCTTTCATGGGTAAGTCATGAATTTCGGTAAGTAACATTTTAAATCGTTTGCGCAGAAACTTTTTCTTATTTTCACCTATTTGATCATAATAACCATCAGTAAATAAATAAATTATATCTTCATTTTGAAGTTGTACTTTATTTTCTGTAAAAGGCATTTCTTTTGGGTGCCAGCCTATCGGGTTTTTTGTCCCTTTATATTCTATGAGCTCTCCGTTTCTAATTATATAAAGCGAATTATATGCTCCTGCAAAAGATAATATATTGGTTTTTGTATCAACTACACAAAAAGAAATGTCAAAGCCATTGGTATTCTTAGTTCCAAATTCGGCAAAAATACCTTTTATATTGGTACGTAAAATTTCAAGTATTTGTGCCGAATTTTTAACCTCTTTATGATGAATTAATTCACTAATAAAAGTAATACCCAACATGGTGATAAATCCACCAGGAACACCATGACCTGTACAATCGGCAACTGTAAAAATTAGTTTGTCTCCTACCTTTTGTGCCGAATAAAAATCGCCGCTAACCACTTGTTTTGGCTGAAAAAAGATAAAATACTCACTAAATAATGCATCTAGTTGCTCTTTTTTGGGTAATAAGGCTTCTTGTATAGTTTGGGCATAAGTTATACTGTCTGTTACATCTTTGTGAGCATCTTCTATTTGTCTGTTTTGTTGTTCCAGTTTCTTAGAATATTGCTTAATTTCAATATTTCTTTGGTCTAGTTCAAGTGTTTGCGCAAAAAACTTTTGATTTAAAGCGTCTTGCTGTTTAGCATATTGTTTTATTTCTAAATTTCTTTGTTCTAATTCCAGTTTTTGGGCAAAAAGTTTTTGATTGAGTTTTTCTTGTTCAATAGCTTGAATTTTAAGCTTTTCCTGAATGCTTTTGCGATTAATTACTGATGAAATTGTTGAGGCAATGGTTTCCAGAAAAGTTACTTCGTATTCTTCTTTTTTATGTCCTTGTTTTAAATAAAGAGTTAAAACGCCTAAAACTTTGCCGTGAAACAGAAATGGAATATTATAGTGTCCGTGTGGTTTCATTCCGTCAGGACGAAATTCATGCTTTTCGCCAATATGGTCACAATGCATGGTTTTTTTATATTTTAGAACTTTTCCACACAAACATTCCCCGGGTTTTACAATTGCACACATTTTTAGCAGAGATCCGCTAAGATTTTGATGGGCTACCATGCGCAAATTACCTTCTTCATTTGTTAAAAATATTGCTCCTTTGGTTTCAAAGCGCAGCCAAGGTATCTCTAAAACAATTTTCAGGGTATCTTGTAAAAATTCTTCTATATTCCTTTCTTTACCGGAAATATTTCCTAAAATTTGAGCAATAACTGCCTGAGTTTTGATTTCAAGGCTGGTTTTATTTAGTTCTTGCTTGTGTTTAAAATAATAAATGGAGAGAAATACAGATATACTTAGAAGAATTAATAAACCGGCTATTGACAAATACATTATACGATTTGTATTTTGCAATTTTTTTCGGTCAGCTTCCAGTTGGCTAATAGTTTTGTCTTCCTTTGATAAAATATATCGTTGTATAATTTTATCTCTTTCTTTACTTTTTAATCGGTAAAAATTAAAGTAGCTTGATTGATAATCACTAACTCTTTTATAGTTTTTCTGTTTTTTATAATATGAAATAATTAAAGGATATAATTTTAGTTTAATGGATGATTGATTATATTTATTTGCCTCTGTAAGAGCTTGTTCAGCTACATCAATGGCTTCTTTAATTTTAGATTGATAATCAAAGATTTCTGATTTTGCTTTTAATATTCTTGATAAATTTTTATTTGACTCTTGATTGGCAATTGTCATCGCATCATCAATATCTGCAAGAGCTAAATCAAATTCATTTTTCTGAGCATAAATTAGTGCTCTTTTTAAAAAATAGGATATTTTCATATCCGGAC
>JALWNR010000525.1 GCA_027083715.1 Bacteroidales bacterium | reverse complement strand
TTGCTCCTTCCTGATAAGATTTTGTACGAATTTCTACCTTTTCGGAAACCATAAATGAGGAGTAGAAACCCAAACCGAAATGTCCGATTATGGCTTCAGCTTTATCTTTATATTTTTCCAAAAATTCTTCGGCACTCGAAAAGGCTATTTGATTGATGTATTTGTCAATTTCTTCGGCAGTCATCCCCAAACCTTTGTCCGAAATGGTCAAAGTTTTCTTTTTCTTATCCACCGATACACGAATGGTTAAATCGCCCAATTCGCCTTTATATTGTTCAGTGCGCGCTAAAGTTTTTAACTTCTGCGTAGCATCTACCGCATTTGATACCAATTCGCGCAAGAAAATTTCATGATCCGAATACAGAAATTTCTTAATAATCGGGAAAATATTCTCAGTAGTAACGTTAATAGTTCCTTTTTGCATTGTCTTTTGCATTTCTTTCCTATTTTATGTTAAACATAATTTACGAGCAATGCTTTGTCAAAGGATGTGCCAATTAAAGAAATATGACATTTTGACAGAACTTTGATTTTTATTACATTTGCTAACGTAAAAATATTTCGGTAACTTTTATTATCTAAGCTTAAAAACAAAAAAGATGAAAAATCAAATCTTAAAACTATTTACTGTAATAATACTAGGCATTTTAACAGTAAATATTCATGCCCAAACTCCTGACAACAAGGACAAACAAATCAAAAATCTTGAAAAAGAAATTGAAAATTTACAGCATCGTTTTAACCGTTTGGAGAAAATGAACGAAGACCTTTTGTGGTATCAAAAAGTTGGAGACGTGGCAATCATAGACAAAGTCTATATTACCGGACCACCTAACCCTCATTATAAAAACCCGACTGCAATGGGTGTAAATAATCCGATTAAGTTCTGGTCTTATGTTTTTATTCCTAAAAACATAAATCCTTCAAAAAAATATCCCTTACTGGTATTTCCGCATGGTGGAGTTCACGGTGATTTCACTACATATTACCAACACATTATTCGCGAAATGATGGCGCAAGGCTATATTGTAGTTGCGCCTGAATATCGCGGCAGCACAGGATACGGAAAATCACATTATGAAAAAATTGATTACGGAGGATTGGAAAATGAAGATGTTTTTGCCGCTCGAAAATGGATGATTGACAATTATAGTTTTGTAGATAAATCCAGAGTAGGCATAATCGGGTGGAGCCACGGCGGCATGATTGCTTTAATGAATATTTTCAATCATCCCGAAGCCTATCAGGTAGCTTTTGCAGGTGTTCCCGTGAGCGATTTAATTGCACGTCTCGGATACCAGACCCAAGATTACAGGGATTTGTACTCGGCAGATTATCATATCGGGAAAACCGTTTATGAAGATGTAGAAGAATACAAAAAACGCTCTCCTGCATGGAATGCGCATAAATTTAAAAATACTCCTTTACTAATACACACTAACACCAACGATGATGACGTAAATGTACTGGAAGTAGAGCATCTTATTCAGGCATTAAAAGCCGAAAGCAAAAAATTTGAATACGAAATTTATCAGGATGTGGAAGGAGGACACTCTTTTGACCGGATTGATACACAAATAGCACAAAAAATCAGAGTAAAAATATATAAGTTTCTGGCAAAATATCTAAATCCGCCTGTCCCGATAAAAACGGTGCAAGAATTAAAAAAAGCAGCTTACAGATTTTAATAGTTCGTTAAATTTTTATAAGGCATTAAAATTCAAGTGTTTACAAAACAGCAAAACTGAATCTTAGTATGCTGATTTTCAGTAAATTAATTCACTCTTCACCTTTCATTTTTTAACGAAGTATTATGTATAAGCTTAAAAGCGATTTAATGTCGTCAGGCGTGCGGGTTCCAGCACCTTCGGTACTGATTATTTGTCCACGCTCAAAAACATGAGGTTCCGAATCATCTTTTTTACATGAGTTTATCAAAAATAAAGAGGCTAAGAAAAAAGATCGCTTTTAATTTCATGGTTTTACTTCTTTAAATTAAAACTATATTTCAATGAAAATATATGCGAATAAGGTGCAATGCTTAAATCACCCACATCGGTAAGTGCATAATCAAAAGTTATATTAAAATAACTAAAACCGATGCCAATAGTCGGCTGTAACATTAATTGGTTTTCATTGTTGATGTCTTTAACCCACTGAAAACCGGTTACCCCACCCCGAATAAATACATTTTTCAGATAGCTGAACTGAAAGCCTAAATGCGGCTCAATACTCACAGGATCAAAATTTATAACTGAATTATGAGCTCCATCGAAAAAAATATCCAAATCAATCTCGACCAAAGCATTTATTTTGTCGTTTATTTTAAAATCCCGCGCCGATGCCAGTAGCAGCTTGGGCAAAGTTATTTCGCTAGAGTTTTCAGGAACTTCATTGCCGGTTTCAATAAAAGTTTGCTCAAAAAGCTCTTTGTTAAATATCCAAATATTAAATGTTGATGTTGCATCGCGCAGAACAATTCCAAACCTCCATTTGTTTAAAACGTATTGTGCTCCGGCATCAAAGCCAAAACCATAAGCTTTTGCAAAATCGCCTTGCGAGCGATAAACAATTTTCAGACTACCGCCAAAACTCAGACCCTTTATTTTAGATAAACGACTGTATGAAAACAAAAAAGCATAATCGGCAATAGAAAAATAAGTAATCCGGTCGTAATTTATATTGCCGCTGGCATCCACCAAGTTAAGCGTATTGGGTATATCGTCCACACCAAAGCGAATAAATGAAAAACTTATGGCTGAACTGTCGTTAATTTTATAAGCCGCCGCTGCATAATCATATTGTGCCAAGCCGGAAAAATAATTGGAATGCATCATTGAAACTTGGGTCTGATTATTCATTTTTAGTATCCCTGCCGGATTCCAATAAGCTGAATTAACCCCTGAGGAGGACGCAATTACGGAATTTCCCATACTCAAAGCAGCAGCATCTACCCCAATATTTAAAAATTCGTTACTATAAACGCGTATCTGTGCATGAAATGTATAACTACTGACAAATAATAGAATAACTATAAATAGTTTTTTGAACATTTAACAGTTTTAGGATAAAAATACCAAAATAACATTTTTTCAATGAAATTTCTATTATCCAAATTAATACTGAGAGTCGTATGATTCCATGAAATATGTATTTTCTTTAGTTTTTTCGCCACTAAATATGTTAAATAAGAACTGATATACTC
>JALWNR010000524.1 GCA_027083715.1 Bacteroidales bacterium | reverse complement strand
GATAATAATACAAATCCATTGTTAGCCATTGAGTTATCAGATATTTATGCATGGACAATAGACTTCTTTGGTATTCAAAAAGGAGATGCTTTTAAGGTGTACTACCGCGAAGATTTTGTAGATAGCATCTCATTAGGAATAAAGCAAATTTATGCTGCAAAATTTACCCACAACGGTGAAGATATTTATGCCATTCCTTTTTATCAAGATAGTGTATTGAGTTTTTTTGATGCTGATGGTAAAAGTTTGCGTAAAGCATTCCTGAAAGCACCTTTAAAATATAGTCGTATTGCTTCACGATTTTCAAATTCACGTTTACATCCGATATTGAAAATCAGAAGACCTCACCATGGGGTAGATTATTCTGCACCTATCGGGACTCCTGTTCATGCCATTGGAGATGGAGTGGTGATAAAGGCTCAATACAGTGGAGGAGCTGGTAATTATGTGAAAATCAGACACAATAGTATATATACAACCGGTTATATGCATCTATCAAAATATGGAAAAGGAATTAAAACCGGAAAATCTGTAAAGCAAGGTGATATTATTGGCTATGTAGGAAGTACAGGGCTTTCAACCGGTCCTCATCTGGATTTTCGGGTTTGGAAAAACGGAATAAATATTAATCCGCTAAAGTTAGATGCACCTCCGGTGGATCCGATTAAGCCGGAAAATCTTGATTTTTTTAATAAAATAAAAGATATTTGGCTAAGTAAATTAGATGAATTGTAAATCAACACCCCCCATCATCAATTATAGAAAAAAAAGGGGGGTGAAGAATATAAACCTTGCGCATATCTGTAGATATGTGCTTTTTTTATCCTGTAAAAGAAGGATAGTTTTCAGGTTTAATATTATCTTAAATCCGCAAGTATTTGCTGCAAAGCTAAATAGCCCACCATTATTAGCAGTGCTCGAAAAAACCTACTCACCGTAACTAATACTACGCTTGCGTTGCTTTTTTCTGCGCTTTGCCAATACTGACACACTCTTTGGCTTTTACTCATTTCTTATATTAATTTTAATGTATTAGTGAGTGCTTTGCAGTTCGCTACAAACATACCTACGGATTTAAGGTTATAAAGATACACTCCACTCATTCCATGAGCCATCATAAACTTTAACTTTCGGATATTTTAATATTTCGGTCAATACAAAAAACATAGTGCCTGCACGTGAGCCGGTTTTACAATAAACAATTACTTCTTTATTTGCGGTTACTCCGGCATTTTTGAATAAAGCAGCCAGTGTTGCTTTATCTTTAAAAGTATGATTTTCGTTCATCAATTTTTCTTTTGGAATATTTACAGCTTTACCAATGTGTCCTTCTGCATAATCGTCTGCTTTACGTGCATCAACCAATATTGTTGTTGAGCTGTTTAGTTTTGATTTTACATAGCTTTTCTTTGCAAGAATACTACTATTAACGGCTGGTGTGAAAGTAGCTTTTTTTACATTAGGTTTAACTTTAGTTAAAGGACCTCTTACAGCCATCCAGCCGCTAAGCTGTCCGTCTAAAATAGAAACATTTTTTGCCCCTAAATAATTTAATACCCAAAATAATCTTCCGGCATTGGTTCCTGATTTACAGTAAACTACCACTTTTGAGTTACGTGTAATTCCTGCTTTTCCAAATATAGCAGCTAGCTCATTAACGGGTTTAAGCATTCCTTTATCGTTTTGATATTCGGTTTTAGGAATGTTTACAGCTTCTTTGATATGGATTTTGCTATAGTCTGCTGCTTTCCTTGCATCGACAATAATTACATCTTTGTTAGTTTTAAGCTCCTTTGCTGTTATTAATTTTTGCGCAGAAGATATTTGAATAAAGAAGATGCTTAGTAATAAAAAGCTTATTAGTTTAATATTTTTCATTTTTTTAATATTTTAAGTGTTAAAATTGAATTTGTACTTGAACCAGAATTGCATCATTTGGTATTTCAGCACCTTTTTCTGCTTTGTACTGATAATTTATTTGTAAACGTGTCCAATCGTTAAAGAAATAATTAATACCGATAGTGGTTATGTAAAAATTGTTATCCGCAATATCAGCATCTGTATCAAAATACTCCCATTTTACAACAGGTTGTAACATAAAATTAGTCATATACATTGCCATAACATAAGCGCCACTTCTTTTTTCGCCTAAGGTTAAGGGATCTGAACCACAACCTCCGCCGGCAGCACGGTTATAATCGCCTTCATCATAAATATACTCGCCTTGCAGTAAAAAATTTCCTTTTTCTAATTCAAGCTCTGCTGCATAAGAAACACGATCAGCATCATCCGTATTTGGGAAACCATAACGAAAGCTTCCTCCCACACTTAAAAAGCTTAAAGGTTTAAAAATTACCCTTCCGATAATGTCTTTTTTGTTATTATTATCCTTTATGCCCAATCCGCGACCGTTCATTAAAGCAACACTGTATTTCATGAATGTTTCTTTATCACCTCCCAGTATCATAAAGCCCATATCTCGCTGTGGAGCAACTAATTGGTCTGAAACCATTGCACGTTCGATAGTGTGTAATTTATGACAGGGAGTATTTACTTCCATTCCAAAAGGTTGTTTGTATGAACCCAACGAAAATTTAGCCCATTTATAGCGTGTGTACGAGACAAAAGCATCTAATAAATACGGATAGCCACTTGTACTTACAAAAGCACTGTTTTCAACCATTACATAATACTTAAAGTCATAAGGAATTGTTCCTGTAACTCCAATACGTGCACGTTTAAATTTAAAGGTATTTGTAGTTGGATCGGTGAAATGATATTCATATTGTGGCTGAACATATCCCCAAACTTTTGGTTTTCCGTCATTATTTTCGTCTCCGGCATCATCATCACAACCTTGTGCTTTTAATACTTGCGGGCTTATAATTAGTGCTAATGAAATGAACAATAATAATATCTTTTTCATGTGTTTATTTTTTACTATTTTTAATTGCCACATGGAACCGCATGATGTGAAATAATTATTCCTTTGTGAGTTTAATAATTATTTTAATCATGCTTGTTTCATAGTTTTTTTAAAATTAAGAATTTATCATTGGTTCAGACCGGCTATGCACCGGCCTGAACCTTAAAGTTGAATTTATTCAGTAACAGTAGATAAGTCTTTTGGATTTGAATCGAATCCCCATTGATTGCTGGTCCATGCACTATTGCTGTTATACAATCCGTTCATTCCAAACAATAAAC
>JALWNR010000523.1 GCA_027083715.1 Bacteroidales bacterium | reverse complement strand
AAATTCCGGCAAGCATACTGTTTTCAACTTTGATATTGATTTCTTTAAATACTTTTTTATTGTTTTACGGAAGTCAAACCTATTCGGAAGCACTTTTTATGTTTATGCAGATGATGTTTTTCATCTTCTTTTTTAAGTATTTTATTGACTCGTCTAATACTGATTTTGATAAAAGAAAGCAAATAATTACTTTTTTATACCTAGGTGCATTTTTACTAACACTTGGTTTGATTAGAAGTATAGGTTATGTGATGTTGATTGTTGTAATTATCTATTTTCTGTCGCAAAAAGAATGGAAAAATGCAACTTATTCAGTGCTTTCGTTTGCTGTTTTTTCAGGATTTTGGAAAATCATTAAAATGTTGCTTTGGAAAGATACTGCCCTGCAATTTAGTAACCAGGCATCTTCATTAATGATGGTTCATCCCTATGATGCAACTAAGGGAACTGAAACATTTATGGGTTTTATTCAACGATTTATTGATAATTCAAATATTTATATTTCAAAATACTTTTTTCAGATGCTTAATTTACGTCCGGAATTGATTAAAACTGCCAAAGGTTATATTTCGCCCGAAGAATTACCTTTTTTAACAATTTTGGTATATGCTCTGATTATTTGGGCTATCATATATTTTTTTAAAAGAAATAAATACTTGCTTTTTTCAGGAATTTATTTAGTAAGCGGTATTGGTTTAACTTTTGTAATACTTCAAACGATTTGGGCAGCATACCGTTTAATAATGCCATACCTCCCTTTGCTAATTATGTTTTCCCTATTAGGTATTTATGCTTTACTGAAATTAAAAAAATTAAAAGTTTTTCAGTTGGTTTTTCCCTTAATTGTTTTAATGTTGTTTTATTCGAGTTTTAAAAATGCAACGGTAAAAATTAAAGAAAATCAAGCAATATTAAAGAAAAATATGGCAGGTAATATGCTTGCAGGATTAACACCCGATTGGCAAAATTACATAAAAATGACGCAATGGGCTGCTAAAAATATTCCTGAAAATGAAGTAATTGCTTGCCGAAAACCCAATATTGCTTTTATATATACAAAAAGGAGGTTTTTCGGTATTTATAAAGTGCCTCAAAATACTAATGCTGACTCGCTTTTGCAAAATTTATATGATCATAAGGTTAAATATATTATTATGGCAAGTTTACGAAAATACGAAGCCCAAAAAACACAATATACCATTAATACTATTTACCGCTATATGTATTTTATAAGGCAAAAATATCCTGATAAATTTCTTTTGGTAAAACAAATCGGGATAGATGAACCGGCATATTTAATTAAGCTTAATTGATAGAAAAAAACATGATATACAGGCTGGATAAACATTCAAATACATGATTATTTAACCGCAATAATTCATGAAATTATCTTTAAGCAGATACAAGGCATCGAATTCCGCCGACATATTATTATATTTCAAAGAATTCGTAACGAAGTAGATGCTTGAAGAGAATTTCAAGCGACACCCAACCTTTAGCCTCATGAGCCGAAGGCAAATAAATTTGAGTGCGTTTATTTTGTAATAAAACTCGATTAATGTATTGCTAATAAAGGTGTTGCACCATAGCTATAACAAAAGCGGTGAATTTTGCGGGTTAAGTCTGATAAAATAATCATTAGCCTTAATTTTACAGGATTATGGTTATGAGACCATTGAAATAATTAAAAGTAATCTCATGAAACTTTCGGTAACTTTTTTGATTTTGATTTTTGTTCAAATTCACATTTTTGCGCAATATAATCCGCAGTATGAAGATAATAAAACGCCTACTTATTACGAAGTAATAAATGCCTATAAATATCTGGCTGATAATTATAAACAGGCACAACTATTTGTTGAAGGAAAAACGGATATTGGTAAGCCTTTGCATTTGTTTGTGCTTTCTTTGGATGGCGATTTTAATCCTGCGACAATAAAAAAGAAAAATAAGAGAATTGTCTTGATTAATAACGGTATTCATCCGGGTGAGTCCTGTGGAATTGATGCAAGTCTTCAATTTGCTACTGATATACTATCAGGAAAATTAAAAGCAAAAAAGTATCTGCAAAACACGGTTATTTGTATTATTCCCGTTTATAATGTAGGAGGAGCTTTGAATAGGGGACATAGTCGCATGAATCAACTTGGACCCATAGAACATGGTTTTCGTGGAAATGGGAAAAACCTGGATTTAAATCGTGATTTTATTAAATGCGACTCTGAAAATACAAAATCTTTTGAACGCATCTTTCAAAAGTGGAGCCCGGACATATTTATTGATACACATACCTCTAATGGTGCTGATTATCAGTATAAAATAACACTTATTGCTACGCAAAGCGATAAGCTTAATCCTATTTTAGCTAAATATATGGACGATACATTGGTACCTTATCTGTATAAAAGCATGAAAAAAAGCAATTACGAAATGATTCCTTATGTGCAAACTTTAGGCAGAACACCTGATGAAGGGATTTTTGCATTTTATGATTCGCCACGCTATGCATCAGGCTATACTTCGCTTTTTAACACCATCGGTTTTATTACCGAAACTCATATGCTTAAACCCTATAAAGACAGGGTGCTTTCTACTTATCATTTTATAGTAAACTTAACAGGATTTGTAAACAAAAATTATGTAGAAATTGGTAAAATCAGGCAAAAAGCCTTTAAAAATACAGTGAATCAGTCTCAATTTACAGTAAAATGGACATTAGATAAAACTAAAGACAGTACAATTTTGTTTAAAGGCTATGAAGCAAAATACAAAACCAGCGAAATTACGGGCATGCAAAGGCTGTATTACGATCGTAGCAAACCGTATGAAAAGCAGATTAAATATTACCATCATTATAAAGCTGTAAAAACTATTAAAAAGCCGGCATATTACATTATACCGCAGGCTTGGAAGCGTGTAATTGAACGTTTAGAACTTAATAATGTTCAGATAGAGCAATTGGATAGAGATACGGTTTTAAGTGTTACAGCTTATTATGTTGATGATTTTAGCACTCGTAATTTATATGAAAATCATTATTTACATTACGATATAAAAACACACGTAAAAACTGAAAATATTCAGTTCTACAAAGGCGATTACCTTGTAAAACCAAATCAACCAACTAATTATTACATTATTGCTACCTTAGAGCCCGATGCCGATGATTCTTTTTTTGCATGGAATTTTTTTGATGCCGTTTTGCAACATAAAGAGTGGATTTCGGACTATATTTTTGAAGAAACCGCTCTTAAAATATTAAAAGAACATCCTGAGATAAAAGAGAAACTGGAGAAATCCAAAGAAAAAGATGTAAACTTGGCTAAAAGTCATTATTATCAATTGTTTTTTATTTATCAACATTCTGAGTATTTTGAAAAAAGCTATCGCAGATATCCGGTTTACAGAAAAGAACTGAAAAAATAGCCGCTGTAATACATTGTTTAACAACATATTAGTATGGGTTGTGATAAGTTGAGCATAAAAAATATTGTACAATAGAAACATCGTTACTTGTTATTTAGCTTATTATTTTTTATGTTTGAAAATATATTTAGTAACCTTAATCTAATTTAGTATGAAAAAGAATTTAGCTATTATGTTGGTACTGCTGTTTATAGCGTCCTGTACCCAACAAACTGAGTTTTCTGTTCGAGAAGACAATCAAAACCAAACAGAATTAGTTCCGATGGATCCTTCGGAAATTAATCTGGAAATTAAAAAAACCATTCAGTCATCCGGTGATTTTAATTGGAATGATGCAACAGACTACATGCTTTGGAGTGCAGCCATGCATGGCGATAGTATTTTAACCATCGGTTACGGAAAATCTCCGTTTGATATGCATAAAAGTACTGCTAATGAAGATATTAAACAAAATATTCTTCAAACAATCAGTGAAACCGATGCAATTGCATCTGGAAACTTAAAGCAAGAAAAATCTCCTTTAATTTATGACGATCAGGATTTGAATTTAATTGATGTACGAATTATGAGCATAGAAACTGTACGAGAACTGAGAAAGAATAATTTGGTTCGGTATATTGAGCCTGCCGGCTATCGTTTTTATGCTTATGAACCTGATTTTAAAAGTTCAAAAGGATGTTCTTTTGCTGCGGCTAGTGTAAATGCAAGTGATTATCGTACAATCAGTCCTAATTGCTTGGTTTCTTGGACTTATGATAAGCATAAAATTCCACAAGCATGGTCGTTAAGTACCGGATTAGGAATTACTGTCGGCTTAATTGATACAGGTGTTTCGCCTTATCAATCACTTTTAGGCTCTAATTTTTCAGATGGATATTCTACATCAAGTCGTTATATTGCTAAATACGGAACTTATGTAGATTCATGGAAATGGTGGTCAACAAAAACCGACGGACCCAATGATAAGTGTGGACACGGAACTTCAATGGCAAGCACAATTGCTGCTCCGCGTAATAACGATTATATGCCGGTTGGAGTTGCTTATAATTGTAATTTAGTATCGTATAGAGGTACAGAAGATGTTGTGTTAGATGGATATCAGGAGCAAAAAGGTGTAGCTAATGCACTTAATGCTTTGGCAAATCGCTCGGATGTAAAAATTATTTCTATGTCCATAGGACATATTTTTACCATTAATAGAATTAAAGATGCCGTTAAATATGCATATGCGCATGGTAAAATGATTATTGCAGCAGGTGGAACCTCAACATGGTGGACCAATTGGGCTGGTGTTATTTTCCCTGCTAATATGAATGAAACTGTGGCTGTTACTGGTATCAAAGACAATGGCTACAATGAATGTGAAACTTGCCATAAAGGCAGTAAAATTGATTTTACGGTTGTTATGGAAAGATATTGGGATGATAGCCGCCACTCTGTATGTTTGGGCTATTACAATAATACAAAAGACTATGTTGGTGGTTCATCGGTAGCTACCTCTACAACTGCCGGAATAGCTGCTTTAATTTGGGCACGTCATCCCTCTTGGACACGTGATCAGGTATTAAGTAAAATGCGCCAATCTGCTGATTTATATCCTAATAAAAGTTCTAACTATGGTTATGGAAATATAGATGCTTATAAAGCAGTGCTTTAAGACGACAATATTTGAATAAAAAGAGGCAGTCTGATTTTGATTAGGCTGCCTTTTATAATTTACCGATTTTGTGAGCGCCTAAATGAAAAACTCATCACAAAATTGAATAATCCTATTATGTGAAAAAAGGTAAAAGTTAAGATTCATTTTTGTGAAAAACTAAAAATACAAAATTATTTCACAGAGTCTCTCAAAGTACCACAAGTATAGTTTGCTCTTCCTCTATTGCCCAAGTCCATGTAAATATATTTTTGGTGGATCTTTGGTCTCTTTTCGGATATAGTTTTGAAATTCTGTAATCAATTTTTTCACATCAATACCCAGATAAACGCACTCTTTTCGTTGTAACAGCAAAAGGGCTTTATTGTACAAACGTTCTGCACCGTAAAAATTTCCGGTTTTTACTTTCAGCAATGCTACGGCAAGTTGAATAATTCCTTTTAAAAAAAGAGCACTTTCAGAATTTTTGCCGGCTTTTATCCATAAATTTTCCAATACTTCATGTACCTCCCAATAATATTCCTGATTAAACAAATCTATGGCATAAAGATAATGTTGAGATTGTTGCCAATTATTTATGGTAAAATGCTCATTTACATTCGGTATTTTCGGGAGATGACTTTTTGCTTTATTTTTACTGGGATGTAAATTAATACCGGGTAAAAATGCATAAGCCGGCATCGGAAAATCGGTGTATAAATAAATAGGTGTAGTATTTTCTGGAACTATATTCTCAGCATTATTTTCTATATGTTTTGTTTTATTCATTCTCCCCCACACTATAAATTAACAATTATTTTCGCAACCGCTCCCAAGTGCTTTATTTTCGATCTGAAAAGTGGTATGCCCAATATTGAATTTATGCTTTAAATCGTGTTGCAATTTTGTTAAAAAATCATCATCATACCCTTTGGGCATAATTAAATGAGCAGTAAGTGCAATTTGAGTGGTACTCATCGCCCAAATATGTAAATCATGTAAATTTTCAACGCCATCCAATGATAGTAAATATTTATGTACCTTTTCTACATCCACTTGTTTTGGAACCGCATCTAAAGCCAGATCAAGCGAATCGGTAAATAATTGCCATGTACCCCAAATAATCACAATAATAATCAGAAAGCTCATCATTGGGTCAATCCATAAAATACCTGTAAGGCTAATAATTAATCCTGCAATTACCACACCTAGCGAAACACCGGCATCTGCCATCATATGCAGAAAAGCTCCTTTAATGTTCAGATCGTCTTTTTGCCCTTTTATAAAAAGTAGTGCTGTTAAAGTATTGATTACCACCCCTATCGCAGCAACAATCATAACCTGTTTACCGGCTACAGGTTCGGGGTTTTTAAATTTTCCGTAGGCATCCAATGCAATGGCAAAAACAGCTCCAAACAATAGTAGTGCATTTAAAATAGAAACTAAAATGGTAGTTTTTCGTAAACCATAAGTATATTTTCCCTTGGGCTTAATAGTAGCTAAATGGGTAGCTATCCATGCAAAAATTAAACTTAACACATCACTTGCATTATGCCCTGCATCTGCCAAAAGAGCTGATGAATTAGCCATTAACCCGTAAAAAACTTCTACAGCAACAAAAGTAATATTTAGCCCTATACCAATAGCAAAGGCTTTGCCGTAACTATTCGGTGCTTGATGCCCGTGAGAATGATGATGCTTATGTGAGTTGCTCATTTTTTTTATTAAAATACAAACAGAAAAGAAAAATTAAAAAACTGAATTGCTAATACCTATAACAATACTCCTGACATGATTTAATTAACTTTATCACAAACATATAAAATTTTGGCATTTATAAATTTAACCTTATCAGAGATTTTTTTAGTATGTTCAAAATTAAATTTTACAATTAATACAAATACCTTCCACAACCATATTTACCTTGTCCAAAGAGAAACCAACAGGCAGTTTAATTAATGGAACCGGTATATCGTTTAAACAGTATGTTTTATCACATTTTGAGCAATGAAAATGTACATGTAAATCATGTGGGCTGCAAGTGCAAGTATCTTCGCATAGTGCATATTTTGTAGTGCCGCTACCATCATCAATCTTATGTATTAATTTATTCAGCTCAAAAGTTTTTAGGGTTCTATAAAGCGTAGCTTTATCTGCTCGTTCAATTTTTTCTTCCAACTCCGGTAAACTAACTGCTGTTTTTTCCTCGGTAAAAACTTTCAAAACAAGCTGGCGCATAGCCGTTTGTCTGATATTTTTTGCCTGTAGCTTGTTTTCAATATCTTTATTCATTGATTGAAATTAATTTAGAACAAATTTATTTTATCGTATTTTCGTATAATTGCTTATGTTCATATTCTATTTTATCACAGATGAGTTAAAGTTCCGATAAAATAGACTCTTCATCTCTGATTACTTCAGCAGGGTCTTCAAATCCTATATGTAATCTGTTTTTTATATTGCCCAAAAAAAACAGGACAAGTTTCTTTGGCATTATCACAAACTTTAATTACATAATCAAAATTTGATTATTAATAAATTGCACAGTATCTTACGGGTAATTATTGCGGCTATTACTTGTGCAAAATATCAATATCTTCATAAATCAAATAATATGTAAGAGAGACAAAGATATAGAATTAAAAAACAATACTACATAAGAATTTAGAAAGCTTGTTATCTACCGGCAGATTAAATTTTAGAGCAAAGATTTGTATTTATCTCCTGAAATATATTCTCAAAAACTATTCTTTTCACAAAATCCAACAGTTTTCCAAAACGCATAAAAAAACGTTCATATCAATTTTATCCAAACGTTTTTTTATTTCCAAGTATCTTACTATTTATACCATTCCTGTAAAGCCCATGAATGCCATTGCCAAAATAGCAGCAGTTATAAGTGCCACAGGCATTCCTTTCATTCCTTTTGGAACATTCATCATATCTAAATGTTCGCGTAAGCCCGCAAAAATAACTAACGCTAAACCAAAACCTATGCCGTTTGCAATAGCATACACTGTAGATTCCATCAAATTAAAATCTTTTTGGATAACCAAAAGCGCTACACCCAGAACAGCACAGTTAGTGGTAATTAACGGTAAAAATACTCCAAGTGCTTGATACAATGAAGGACTGACTTTCTTTAAAATTATTTCTACCATTTGAACTAGTGCAGCAATAACCAATATATAGCTTATGGTTTTAAGGTAAGTAATATCAAAAGGCACTAATATTAAATCATTAATTAAATAGGTAACAATGGTAGCCAAAGTCATTACAAAGATAACAGCACCTGTCATACCTACTGATGTGGAAATTTTATTGGATACACCCAAAAACGGGCAAACACCTAAAAATTGTGCTAATACAATATTACTTACAAATATTGCACTAATTACTATTACAAAATATTCCATAATTTACGTTTTATGCTTTTCTTAAACTGTTGATAATTGCAATAATATAGCCTAAGGCTAAAAAAGCTCCCGGAGCTAAAACAAAAAATAGCATACCATCATTGTCGCCAATAAATTTATATCCAAAAATAGCACCACTACCTAAAATTTCACGTGTTGCACCTAAAATTAAAAGAGCAAATGCAAAACCTAAACCCATACCCAAACCATCAATTACAGATGAAAAAACATTATTTTTTGATGCAAAAGCCTCAGCACGTCCTAAAACGATACAGTTTACCACAATTAAGGGTATGAATAAGCCTAATTGCTCATGCAAAGCCGGTAAAAATCCTGCAAGTAGTAAATCAACCACAGTAACAAATGAGGCAATAATCACAATAAAAGCAGGGATACGCACTTTATCCGGTATCAGGTTTTTAACCAATGATATTACCAAATTGGACATTACTAACACAAAGGCAGTAGCCAAGCCCATTCCCAGCCCATTTATGGCAGAAGTGGTGGTTCCCAATGTTGGGCACATACCCAACAATAATACAAATACCGGATTTTCTTTAATAAATCCTTTGGTAAAATTTGACCAATTATTCATATTTACCTCCTTGTTCTAAAGTTTTATAAGCTCTGTTTACTGCATCTAAAAAAGCTCTTGATGAAATTGTTGCAGCCGTTATTGCATCAATATCACCACCATCTTTAGATACCGTTAAATTTACATTTTTCGGATTTTTTCCGTTAATACATCGTTTGGGTTTCTTTTCATTCTTAAACCACGTAGTCATTTTCGTTCCTAAACCGGGTGTCTCGGCATGAGCTAAAACACTATAATTGTTAATAGTACCATCAAGTTTAAAACCAACCATCAGCTCTATTAGTCCGCTAAAACCTTTCATTGTATAGGTTTTTACGGCATATCCAACAATTTCACCATTTTTCTTAGCAGGATAAACCTCTAATGAGTCTAAACCGGGACTTGCTTCAAAAGCAGGTAATTTAAACATTTCTGCATTAGGATTATTATCAAAAGCCGGAGCCACATTGGCAATAGCATCTAATTTTTTCTTTAATTTAGCTTTAGCTATTGGTTCTTTAGTAATGTTATATACCAAAGCCAAAGATACTGCAGCCACCAGCGAAACAGCTGTTAGCACAATAACCATATTGGCAAAAGTTGATTCTAATTTTTTAGCCATTTTTAATTACCTCCCCAAATCGTTTAGGTTTAACATATAAATTAATAATCGGCACAAAAGCATTCATAATTAATATTGCAAAAGAAACACCTTCGGGATATGCACCAAATAAACGTATCATGACCGTTAAAAAACCTATGCCTATACCAAAAATTAACTGTCCTTTTGCGGTCATAGGCGAAGTAACATAGTCTGTAGCCATAAATACCGCCCCCAACAATGCACCACCAGATATTATATGAAAAACAGGGTTCATGTACTTTTCAGGATTAATCAGCCAAAAAACACCACTGACAATAAAAATAGTTCCTAACATGGAAATTGGAATGTGCCATGTGATTACTTTTTTATATAACAGCCATATTAATCCTAAAACAATGGCTAACCCTGCAACTTCTCCCAATGAACCCCCAACATTACCAATGAACATTTGCATGTTTGAGGGTATTTGTTTTACAAGCTCTGATACTTGCTCGCCATTTCTTAAACCTTCTTTTACAACACCAAGCGGGGTTGCACCAGTTACTGCATCCAAATACTGTAATCTGGATTGTATGGGAGCAGGCCATGTAGTCATTTGGACAGGAAATGAAACTAAAAGGAAAACTCTTCCTACTAATGCAGGATTAAAAGGGTTATTCCCCAAACCTCCAAAAGTCATCTTACCTATGCCTATAGCTACTAAGGCTCCAATAATTACAATCCATACAGGTAAATTACTGGGTAGATTAAAAGCCAGAAGCAATCCGGTAATCACCGCCGAACCATCTATGATATCAGGACTTGCCTTTAAAATGTATTTGGTAATTAAATATTCAAATACAACTGCCGATAACACAGATGTTATAATTACAATTAATGCTCCTATACCAAAAAAATACAGAGAAACCAAAAGTGTGGGTATCAATGCAATCAGCACACCGTACATCAGCGATTTGATTGTATCTTTTCCATAATTATGAGGTGATGGTGATACTGTTAATAATTTGCTCATTTATAGTGTATTAAATTATTAATCAATTTATTTATATCTTAAAAATCAATAAAAAAATGAGTAATTTTTATAATATTGTGATTTCTAATTTTTAACTTTACTAATCACAAAAAAAGAACATTGTGATAAAGTTGTTATTGCAAACTTCTAAAATTTAAATTCTATACTTTACGTGTTCTTATTATTCTTCCAACTTCTACTTTCCCCAGTCTAATATAATCAAGCAGAGGTCTGTTTGAAGGACAAATATAACTACACGAACCACATTCAATACAATCCATCGTTCGCTCATGTTCTGCACGTTCGTAATTCTGCATTTCTGTTACTTTCATCAATAAATAAGGTTCTAAACCCATAGGACAAACTGATACACATTTAGCACAACGAATACAATCGTAAATTTTCCCTCTACGCGATTCGCCTTCTGGAATAATCAGTATACCGGATGTTCCTTTGGTAACAGGTGTGTCAATAGTACTCAAAGCACGTCCCATCATAGGACCTCCACTGATTACTTTTCCTGTATCTTCTGGTAATCCACCGGCAGCTTCAATTAAATCTGCAACCGGTGTTCCTATACGTACCATGAAGTTTGAAGGTCTTTTTACTGATTTTCCTGTAACCGTAACAACACGTTCAAAAAGTGGTTTGTTTTTTTGAACGGCTTCGTAAACAGCAAAGGCAGTTCCTACATTATGCACAACAGCTCCTACTGCAATAGGTAAACCCCCAGAAGGAACTTCGCGTCCGGTAATAGCTTTAATCAATTGTTTTTCACCACCTTGCGGGTACTTTACTTTTAATGCTTCAACACTTATTCCCTGATATTGTTTTGTTAACTTTGTTAAGTGTTCAATGGCATCGGGTTTATTATTTTCGATACCGATAATAGCTTTATCAACATTAAGGGCTTTCATTAAAATTTGCGTTCCTACAAGCAATTCATCACCTTTTTCAAGCATTAAGCGATGATCGGATGTTAAATAAGGCTCACATTCTACTCCGTTAATAATAAGTATTTCGGCTTTCATACCTCTAGGAACGGAAAGTTTTACTTGTGATGGAAAAGTAGCACCACCTAAACCTACAATCCCTGATTCTCCAACTTTTTTGATAATTTCTTCACTACTTAAATCAATTTCTTTTTTTAGTTCAGGGGTACGATCTATTTCTTCAAACCATTCATCGCCTTCTACATCAATAATAATTGATTGTTTTTTGTATCCGCTACTGTCCACAACACTGTCTATTTTTATAACTTTTCCCGAAACCGAAGAGTGGATATTTGCTGAAACAAAACCTGAACTTTTTGCTATTAACTGCCCTACTTTAACTGTATCATTCTTTTTTACTATTGGAGAGGCAGGTGCACCAATGTGTTGAGAAATTGGAATACTTACCATTTTAGGAAGTGCCAATTGCTCAATTGTCTGAATTGCTGACAATTTGTTTTCAGGTGGATGAACCCCCCCTTTTGAAAATGTTTTTAACATCAGCTATATTATTTTAAATGAATACTTTTTTATTGATAAATTAGGATTCTGTTTTATTATTGTCCTGATTTTTCTTTGCTATATTAATTAAATCAGTTTTTTTATCCGTTTTTTCTTTTGCTACCGGTTTTGTTTCGGCAGGTTTTTTCTTTCTTGGCGGAAAATTTATTTCATGAATAGCATCTGTTGGACAAACAGCAACACATTTACGGCATAAAACACATTTATTATAATCAATATATGCAAGAAAATTTTCAATGGTAATTGCATCGTAATTACATTCTTTAAAACATTTTGAGCATCCAATACATGCTACGCTGCAATATTTTTTAGCAATTCCGCCTTTTTCTTCATTAATACAAGAAACAAAAATTCTACGGTCTTTTTTACCTTTATTTCTCAGTTCAATAATATCTTTCGGACAAGCACGCACACAGTCGCCACAGCCGGTACATTTATCCTGAATAACTACGGGCAACCCTGTTTTTTCATCCATATACATGGCATCAAAGGTGCAAGCATCCACACATTCGCCTAATCCCAGACAACCATATTGGCATCCGGTATCCCCGCTGTATAAATTTGCAGCAATGGTACAATTTGCAGCACCATCGTAATTATTAGTTCTTGGTCGGTATTCAAACGAACCTGAGCACCTGATTACTGCAATTTGTGCTTGTTTTTCAACAGCTTCTATACCAATTATTTTTGCAACATCTTTCATTACATCGTTTCCTCCAACCGGACAAAACAAATCCTCTAAACTATCGGCTTTAACACATGCCTCTGCAAAATTACGACATCCGGGGTAGCCGCAGCCGCCACAATTTGCGCTTGGAAGTGCCTCTTCAACCAGATCAATTCGGGGGTCCTCCTCCACATAGAATTTTTTAGCTACAAAAAATAATATTACAGCAGCAACAAGCCCAATGGCACCTACGGTAATTATCGTATAAATTAATATATCGTTCATAAT
>JALWNR010000522.1:1091-3222 GCA_027083715.1 Bacteroidales bacterium | reverse complement strand
ACTATTTTAGGAATACATATTTCATTTTTTATTTTTGAAGTCAAGCCCCTTTTTCATCCGTTTTATGTTTGACATAAGCTTTATAAAACGGCAATGAAACATCATTAACTTCTTCTTCATAGGTATACATTATTATTGGACAGTGTTGCTTAAATATGGTATCTTTACTGTAAAAGTTATATGAAATAAACCAAGTTTCACTCAACATATACTCTTTAAATTCGTTTGAGGGTAAATACTACCCATATTACCAGAAATGCTTCCTATAATATTTGTTCCCGTGATATGAAAATCCATATCGGTAGCATTACCATCCTCTCCTCCACACATCCACTACTCCAAAGGATCCGGATTGTGTCCATTGTCTCTTACATGTGCGAAGTTTCCATATCGTTTATCATATGCATTAGATACTTTACAACAAGCAATACTTTAGCTTATTTTAAATATAACAATGATTTTAATAAAATTTATGAAATCCAAGTTTATCTATCAAATATGAAGCAAAGTCCTTCAAAAATACGTTTAAGAATTTTTAACAACATTAATAATAAACCCGGATTTGATTTGGTAGCCCCTAAAATTATTTCTGTGAACAAAAACAAACAGTTAATAAAAATCAATTTAAAAGATGATAATATTCGTATGAATAAGGGAGGAGTTTATGTTGGATGCGAAGCTTTATTTATAGATGAAAACATTAGAAAATATACTAATAATCGGGGGGATTCTGTCATATCATACGAGCCTTTTTTGTACCTAGTTAGATCAGACAAAATAGGTGATTATTGGTTTTACTCTAAAGGAAAATGGATTATGAGTAAATATTGGTACTTCAGTAAGGGTATTTGGTTTATGAGTGATAAAAATAATCTAAAAGGGAAATACATTAGCAAACCTTT
Organism: Bacteroidales bacterium; assembly: GCA_027083715.1. GTDB lineage: Bacteria > Bacteroidota > Bacteroidia > Bacteroidales > NBLH01 > NBLH01. The sequence continues at coordinate 2,320 of JALWNR010000522.1, read as the reverse complement.
TGTTTTCAAACCTGCAATTAGCATATTATTAAGTAATTAATATATTGCTACTGGGCAAAGCATGTGTTAAAAGTAAACAATTCGATGAAAGCACGCCAAACGGCACACGAAAAATATATAAGCAGTATATACACCTATTGGAAATATTATTACGAAATACAAAAAATTACTTTATATGATTTTAATAAGAATGAAAGTATAACAATAAATATTTCAAATTAAATTTTTTATGCGCCGCTCTTCCTTTTCCATAATAAGTATTTTTATTGCACTGATGATGATTGGTGCGGCTTTGTTGCCTATGCAAAACATTAGTTTAAAGCCTTCGCGCAGTTTGCCGGCTTTAAGCGTTCGCTATTCATGGCCCGATGCTTCGGCAATTGTGGTAGAGCAGGAAGTTACTTCAAAACTCGAAGGCGTGCTGAATTCCATAAAAGGATTGAAAGAAATTAATTCCGTTTCGTCGAAAGAAGGTGGTTCCATTAGTTTGGAATTTAAAAAAAATACCAATATGGATGCCGTACGTTTTGAAGCGGCTACCTTAATCCGTATGGTTTACCCCAAACTGCCCGATGGAGTCAGCTATCCGGAAATATCTGCCAATACCGATGAAGAAAACCAACAAGCCATCGTTATTTATCAACTCAACGGAAACGAAAGTCCGTTTTTTATTCAAAACTATGCCGAAAATCATATTTTACCCAAATTAAAGCATTTGCACGGCATTAAAGACATTAAAGTTTTCGGTGCAACACCCTACGAGTGGGAAATCAACTACGACCATAAAAAAATCAATGCGCTAAATATCAGTGTAAACGAAATTATTGCAGCACTACACAACTATTTTAATCAATATACCATAGGTAACGGAAATTTGCAGGTCGAAGGCTTAGATTATCAGCCTAAGTTAAAAGTAGTACTGAAAAACACCCTTTCCGAAACAATAAACTGGCAAAACATACCGGTAAAAAAGGTGGGAAATCGCATTATCTACCTTAGTGATATTGCAAAAGTACGCTATAAAGAACAAAAGCCCCATGCTTATTTCCGGATTAACGGACTGAATGCCATAAACATGGTTTTTTACCCCGAAGCACGGGTAAACATGATAAAACTGGCTGATAATATAACCCGCCAGATGAGTGTCATAAATAAAAATTTGCCTTCGGGCTATTCTTTGCGCCTCTCTTACAATGCCTCGGAAGATATTGCCAAAGAAATCCGTAAAA
>JALWNR010000522.1:0-1081 GCA_027083715.1 Bacteroidales bacterium | reverse complement strand
CAGGAACTTCCGCTATTTATGGGTAATACTCATTAGTTTAACGGCAAATTTGCTTATTGCCGTCATTTTTTATTATGCCTTAAAGCTGGAAATTCATCTGTATTCGCTTGCCGGAATTACCATTTCATTCGGCATAATTATCGATAACAGCATCATCATGCTGCATCATTATCATCAGCATAAAAACCTGAATGTATTTTTATCGATTTTTGCTGCCACCTTAACCACCATTGCCTCATTAAGCATTATTTTCTTTTTAAACGAAAATCAGCAAATTAATTTACTCGATTTTGCTTATGTAATTATTATTAATCTTACCGTATCTTTATTCACAGCCCTGTTTTTTGTTCCGGCATTAATGGATAAAATTAAAATCAACATCCGGAACGGAAAAAAATCCTTGAAAAGGAAAAGGCGTGTTTTGCGTATCAGTAATTTTTACAAAAAAAGCATACTTTTTTCAAAAAAATACAAATGGATATATTTTGCCGTATTCGTCTTATCTTTTGGTTTACCGGTAAATTTGTTGCCCGAAAAAATTGAAAAAGAGAACTTTTGGGCTGACCTTTATAATCATACTTTTGGCAGCGATTGGTACAACAGCGAACTACGCGAAACTGCAAACAAAGTTCTTGGCGGCAGTTTCCGGCTGTTTACCGATTATGTTTTTGAAAATGCCTATTATGCTGACCCGCAACGAACGGTTTTATATGCCCGCGGCAGTATGCCCGAAGGTTGCACCGTTCAGCAAATGAACGAGGCAGTTATGAAAATGGAAAACATCATCTCAAAATACGATGAAGTAGATTTTTACCAAACAGCCATCCGTAGTTATCGCGATGCGGCAATCAGCATTTATTTTACACCCAAAGCCGAAAAATCATCCTTTCCGTATTACTTGAAAGAAATATTGACATCAAAAGCCATTAATCTGGGCGGACTGGACTGGAGTATATACGGAGTGGGAAAAGGTTTTAGCAATGCCATCGGAATGGGCATGTACAACAGCCACATTGTGCTCGAAGGTTATAATTACGACCAATTGTATGAATATGCCCAAGTACTGAAAAAAAAGCTCGAA
>JALWNR010000521.1:2744-3223 GCA_027083715.1 Bacteroidales bacterium | reverse complement strand
TCTATCTTTAATTTCAAAATTCAAAACTAATTAACTATGGCAACAATATTCACAAAAATCATTAACGGCGAAATTCCATCGTACAAAGTAGCGGAAGACGATAATTTTTACGCATTCTTGGACATCAACCCTTTGGCAAAAGGGCATACACTGGTGGTACCCAAAAAAGAAGTGGATTATATGTTTGATTTAGATGACGAAACACTTGCTGGACTGCATATTTTTGCAAAAAAAATAGCAAAAGCCATTGAAAAAGCGGTTCCCTGCAAACGTATCGGCACTACCGTAATCGGTTTGGAAGTACCTCATGCTCATCTTCATTTAATACCTATCAAGGGCATTAACGACATGAACTTTGAAAAGCCCAAACTTAAATTCACAGATGAAGAATTTAAGCAAATTTTGGAAGATATAAAAAAACATTTATAACAAAATAATCGGGGCGGCTACAGGCTTTCCGCTCATAGTGCTGCACCCGA
>JALWNR010000521.1:0-2734 GCA_027083715.1 Bacteroidales bacterium | reverse complement strand
ACCAACTATAAAAAAGGAGCTTCCGCTGGTCGCTCTTTTTTACAGGCTTTTGTATATTTTTCGTGTACAGCAGCTATCCGCTTCAAACCCTGCCGCAAATAAAAGTGCATGCATAATCTTCAAAAACATTCATAAATATTTTTGTTTTGAACTTATGTTCGTTATATTTGTTTCTATCATCAAAATCATAATGAACTATGTTTGAATTAAGAAATAATTTCATTTTTGCACCTGTTAAATTAGGATATACAACAGGAAACGGTCAGCTAAACGAAAAACACTTTGATTTTTATAATCAACGCAGTAAACATGTGGGAGCAGTTGATTACGAGCCATTATACATTCATAAAGGTTTACGCGAATTACCTACACAGCTTGGAATTGACAATGATGATAAAATCAAAGGTTTAGCCAAACTTAATACGCTGGTTCATAAAAACGGAGCCAAAGCCATTGCACACCTAAATCATCCGGGACGAATGGCAAATCCGAAAATTCCGGGCAACTTTCATTGGTCTTCAACCGATAAACCCTGCGAAAATGGAGGTGCCAGTCCCCAAAAAATGGATAGGTCAATGATGAACGAAGCCATGCAACTACTTGTTGATGCTGCCAAACGTGCCGAAAAAGCCAAGTTTGATTTCATCGAAATTCAAATGGGACACGGCTACCTCATGGCTCAGTTTCTTTCACCTGCGGTAAACGACCGTGCAGATGAATACGGCGGAAGTTTTGAAAATCGTACAAAATACCCGATGGAAGTAATTAAAAGCGTATTAAGCGCTGTAAATATTCCCATTATAGCACGCATTAGCGGTGATGAAATGATACCCAACGGTTTTCATATTAATGAAATGCAAAAATTTGCAAAAATGCTTGAAAAAGCAGGTGTTTCGGCTTTGCATGTTGTTGCCGGAAGTGTCTGCGCTAATCCTCCGTGGTTTTTCCAACATATGTTTGTCCCAAAAGGAAAAACTTGGGAATTGGCTGGAAAAATAAGAGAAAAAGTATCGATACCCGTAATATTTTTAGGAAAAATCAATTCAGAAAAAGATATCAATACCATTAAAAAGAATTTTGGAGGCGAATATTTTGCCGTAGGACGTGCATTAGTTGCTGATCCGGATTTTGTAGGTAAACAATTAGGTTTGGTTAAAGGTAATATACGTCCGTGCTTGGCTTGTGCCGAAGGTTGTTTAGGCGGAGTAAAACAAGGGAAAGGACTGGGCTGTATGGTTAATCCACGTGTAAATACCGGTTTACCGGCAATACAAAAAGCAACAAACCAAAAAACTTATGCAATTATTGGTGGCGGATTAGCAGGAATGCAAGCAGCTATATCACTTACTGATAGAGGACATAAAGTAGATTTATACGAAAAACAAGAGTTGGGAGGTCAGTTTAATTTAGCTTGGTTGCCACCCAATAAACAAAGCTTAAAAGAACTGGTTGATTTTTACCGGTCGGAAATCAAAGATAAAAATATCAATGTCATCTATAAAGAAGCAAACCCGGATGATTTGAAAAACGTAAATTATGAAGGTATCATTATGGCAACAGGTGCAGTTCCTGCTGTTCCTCCAATCAAGGGACTGAAAAAATATTACTGGACAGAGTTCTTAAACGACAAACAACTTTCTGAAAATCAAAAAGTAGCAGTAGTTGGTGGAGGCTTAATCGGGCTAGAGCTTGCCTCAAAATTGGTTGATGGAGGAAATGAGGTAATCATCATCGAAATGCTTGATGAAATAGCTCGCGGAATGGAAATGATTGAAAAAGCCATGACTGTAAAAAAGCTCAAAGAAAAAGGAGTGAAAATCATGCTCAACAGTAAACTTACAGAAGTAAACAACAACAAATTGCTCGTAGAAAAAGAAGGTAAAACGGAAAGCCTTGAAAATATAGATAAAATTGTAATTGCTACAGGCATGAAATCATACATTCCCTTTGAATTAAACGACAATACACCAATTCATGTCATTGGCGATGCACACAAAGTAGGCAAAGCCACCGAAGCAATTCGTGATGGATATGAACTGGCTTTAAACCTATAGTAAAACAGATTTGGTAAATTTTAAAATTTACCAAATCGAACAAAAACAGCAAAGTAAAATTATGAAGCAAATTATCATAAACCCAATAGGAATAATTCATTCACCATACAACAATGCAAATGGTATTCCGATACAAGGTAAATTTAAAAACGATGTTGAAGCATATGCTGAATTATTACCCGAATACCAAATCGGTTTAAAAGATTTGGATGGTTTTAGTCATGCAATACTCATTTATCAGTTTCACAACCAAAAAGAAGAAAAACTAACGGCTCGTCCATACCTTGAAAAAGAAGAACATGGTATTTTTGCTATTCGCAGCCCTTACCGTCCAAATAAAATAGGCTTTTCAATCGTAAAAATCAGTAAAATAACAAAAAACAAACTATATTTTACCGAGGTAGATGTTTTTAACGGTACTCCTTTAATTGATATAAAACCCTATGTTGAATATTTTGATAAACGTGAAAATGTAAAATCCGGTTGGATCGAAAAACATTTTCAAAAAGAAAATGAAATTCCCAAACAAGCTATTTTGTAATACCTTAAACCCGCAGGTATGTTTGTAGCGAACTGCGAAGCACTCACGAATACATTAAAATTAATATAAGAAATGAGTAAAAGTCAAAGAGTGTGTCAATATTGGCAAAGCACAGAAAAAAGCAACGCAAGCGTAGCAT
>JALWNR010000520.1 GCA_027083715.1 Bacteroidales bacterium | reverse complement strand
CGTTGGATCTATCGATACTAAATTCAATTATCAATTTATGAAAAAACAATTAATCTTTTTTATATTCATAGTCCTATTTATTCAAATTAGTAAGCCCAAAGCAATATCACAAAGTTTAAGCAAAGCCGACAGTCTTTATAATAATGAAGATTATGCAAAAGCAGCCATTGAGTATGAAAAAATACTACCCTATTTAAAAAAACAGTACGGAGCAAACGATACCGGCAAATATGCACCGGCTCTTTTCCGAGCGGCAAGTTCGCTTGATGCGATTTCAGAGCTTGATAAAGCCGAAAAGTATTTTGAAGAAGGCTTAAATATTTATCGAAAGCTCGAAAACGGCACAGAAGATTTTTGGTTTATCCTGTTTGCCAATCAACTTGCTTTTAATTACGATGCACAAGCAAAAAAATACGAAAACAAAAAAAATTACTTGAAAGCAGAACAGTATTACCTGAAATCATTAAAATTTGTTGATGAAACTTTTGGAAAAATAAACTACGGTTATCCGGAAACTTGTAAAAATATTGCCAATTTATACATTAAAACCAAAGATTATTTAAAAGCCGAGTCTTATTTTAACGAAGCTTTGCGTATTGATGAAGAACTGTACGGAAAAGAACACTGGCGTGTTGCTCAAACATGCAGAAATATGTCGGTTATTTTTACCGAAAATGGCGATTACTTGAAAGCAAAAGAATTTTACGAAAAGGCTGTAAATATTACCGAAAAACCCGAAAATAAAGAAGATATTTTAGATTATGCCACATCTTGCAGCAGATTAGCCTCACTTTATCATGATTTTGGCAATTATTCCGAAGCCGAGTTATTTTATATCAAAGCAAAAAACATGCGTGCACAAGTACTTGGTACTGATAATTTAGTTTATTCGCGCAGTTGCAACCAACTTGCCCGTTTATATCTCGATTTAGGCAACTATGCAAAGGCCGAACAGCTTTTTGTGGAATCAAAAAATATTAGAGAAAAAGCAGTGGGCAAAGATAACCCTTTGTATGCACAAGCCTGTAACAATTTAGGTGCTTTGTATATGTCGATGGGTAAATTGTCCGAAGCACGAAAACTCTATGTAGAAGCCTATAACATTCGCCTAAAAACTGTTGGGCAAAAAAGCAAAGCTTTTGCAATATCCTGTAACAATATCGCATCGGTTTACTTTGAAGAAAATAACTACCCAAAAGCAGAAGAGTTTTTAATCAAAGCAAAAAACATTATAGCAGAACTTGAGCCACAAAGTACATTTTACATATTTTTGAACAATCATTTAGCCATGTTGTACGAAATCATGGGAGAATATAATAAAGCAAAACCACTTTACCTTGAGGCAAAATCGCTACAAGAAAAAATTTTTGGAAAAAAGAACCCTGCATATCTAGAAATTTGCAATAATCTGGCAAGATTTTATGAAACTATTGATGATAATAAAGCTGCCGAATCTTATTATAAAGAAGCCAATAGTTTGCTGATTTATTTATTGAACGAAAGCGCCAAATACATGAGCGAAAAAGAACGCGAAAAATATTTGCAAGAAAAAATAAGCCCGTATTTTAATCTCAATAATTCATTTTTCCTGAAAAGGAACACGAATGAAAAATTTGCCGGACTTGCTTACAATAATTCATTACAATTTAAAGGACAGTTGCTAAAATCAAGCATTGTCCTACGAAAAGCTGTTTTACAGAGCAACGATACTGTTTTGAAAAAAAAATACGAACTGATGAACCGCTATGGCAAAATATTAACAGAACAATATACCTTAGCTGTAGAAAAACGAAGACCGGATATTCAGCAACTGGAAGAAAAAAAGAATAATCTTGAAAAAGAACTTGCCCGTATGGTTAGCGGAAAAAGTAATTTTAAAATTCCGGCAAGAGCAAATAATGATTGGAAAAACATTCAAAAATCCTTAAAACAAGATGAAGCAGCCATTGAATTTGTTCATTTTAAATATGCAAACTTAGAGTACTGGACAGATAGTACACTTTATTATGCTCTAATTTTGCGAAAAAACGATAAACAACCCCAAGCCGTTTTCCTATTTGATGAAAAGCAATTACAAAAACTTTTGACAAGAAATACAAACGAAGATGACTTTGGCTATGTAAAAAGACTGTATTCGCCAAAATCAGCTCAAAGCGATAGTTTGTATCGTCTGGTTTTTAAACCAATTGAGCCTTATTTACAAAATATAAAGTCTATACACATATCGCCGGCAGGTTTGTTAAACAAAATTGCTTTTGATGCCTTGGTAAACAAACAATCGAGTATTTTATCCGATAAATTCAATATATATTATGCAAGTACAACTGCAAAAGTTCAGGATAAAAGTGGTTTATATCCAAAGGATATTGAAAAAGTTGTCCTTTTTGGTGGACTGGAATACGACCTTACGCCGGAACAAATGACGATCAATGCCAAAACAATAAAACAAAACCTGCAAAACGGTAATTCGCAGAATAATATTGATAATATAATTGACAGTCTAAGCCGGAATGTTTCATGGTCCTATTTGGAAGGCAGTAAGTTAGAAACGGAGAAAATAGACAAGCTGATAGCTGATAAAAACATAAAAGTACAACTGTACAGCGGCAAACAAGGAAGCGAAGAACAATTCAAACTACTTGAAAACGATCCTCCTTCGGTTATCCACGTATCCACCCATGGTTTTTATTTTGGTGATGATAAAAAAAGTCGTGAATATAAAGCATTGATTGACGACAATGTGAAATTTGCACATTCTCAAAACCCGCTTTTACGTTCCGGTTTTATTTTAGCAGGAGGAAATGCAGCTTTTCAAGGGAAAATAATACCCGAAGGAGTTGAAGATGGTGTACTTACTGCTGCCGAAATTTCGCAAATGAAGCTTTTCGGCACCAAATTGGCTGTTCTATCCGCTTGTCAAACCGGTTTGGGCGATGTAAAAGGCAACGAAGGTGTTTATGGTTTACAGCGAGCATTTAAAATGGCAGGGGTAGATTATTTGCTTTTTTCGCTTTGGGAAGTTCCTGATTATCAAACTCGTGAATTAATGAGTGATTTTTACGAAAATTGGTTTTCGGGTATGGAAATTCGTGAAGCATTTAAAACAGCACAAAATCAACTAAAAACAAAATACGCAAAAGTTGAAGGTGCTGCCTTTGCATGGGCTGCTTTTGTACTAATGAAATAAAAATTTCAGCAGAGTTTAGATACACAACAAATATAC
>JALWNR010000519.1 GCA_027083715.1 Bacteroidales bacterium | reverse complement strand
TTGGTGTTTAAATAATATTTTACTGAATTTTATTTATATTTTTTATTTAGTAAAGTATATTTAACTATATGTAAATTAACTTATTAATCCCCATTGAATAGCTTGCATGTTTTTTTGCTTAAGATGTTTTACAAGTACTTGATTATTAGGGTTTTTTAGTTCAGGATCACTTTTAAGTATTTCAATTGCCTTATTTCTGGCAAATTCCAGTATTTTACTGTCTTTAGCCAGATTAGATAGCTTTAAATTGAATGCTACACCGCTTTGTTGTGTACCCTCTAAATCACCGGGTCCGCGGAGTTTTAAATCTACTTCGGCAATTTCAAAACCATCGGTCGATTGTACCATCGTTTGTATCCGCTTACGCGCCTCGTTTGAGAGTTTATAGGAGCTCATCAGAATACACCACGATTGCTCTGCTCCACGCCCAACACGCCCGCGTAGCTGGTGTAATTGTGATAATCCGAATTTTTCGGCACTTTCAATTACCATTACCGTAGCATTAGGCACATCCACACCTACTTCTATTACTGTTGTAGAAACCATGATTTGTGCTTGTCCTTTTACAAAAAGTTGCATGGCTTTTTCTTTTTCTTCCGCTTTCATCTGTCCATGAACCACTGCAACGGTGTACTCTGGCGGGGGGAATGCACGCGTTATACTCTCGTAACCGTCTTCTAAATCCTTATAATCAAGTGTTTCCGATTCTTTTATTAATGGGTACACAATATATACTTGTCTGCCTGCTTTTATCTGTTCTTTTAAGAAGGTAAAGAGTCTAAGCCGCTTTGAATCATACATGTGTACCGTTTTAACAGGTTTCCTGCCCGGAGGTAGTTCATCAATGACCGATACATCCAGATCTCCGTACAGTGTCATGGCAAGTGTACGCGGAATAGGGGTTGCTGTCATCACCAAAACATGGGGCGGAGAGATATTTTTTTTCCAGAGTTTTGCTCTTTGTGCCACGCCAAACCGGTGTTGTTCGTCAATTATTACCAAGCCTAAATTGTAAAACTTAACCGTATCTTCTATTAGTGCATGTGTACCTATTAAAATATTTATTTTATTTTCAATCAGCTCTTTATGTATGATTTTTCGCTCTTTAGCTTTGGTTGAGCCTGTTAATAGCTGTACACCCACATCTAAGCCTTTCAACATTTTTGAAATGCCTTTGTAGTGTTGTTTTGCAAGTATTTCGGTAGGTGCCATCAGGCTGCATTGATATCCATTGTCCACAGCTATGAGCATAACCATTAGTGCCACAAGTGTTTTTCCGCTCCCTACATCGCCTTGCAGCAGACGATTCATTTGTTTACCGGAACCCAAATCTTTCCTGATTTCTTTGATTACTTTTTTCTGAGCTCCGGTTAATTCAAAAGGTAAGTTGTTGTGATAGAACTTATTAAAAATATCCCCTACCTTTTCAAATACGAAACCCCTGAATTTTTCCTGACGAATTAGTTTTTGCTTTAGCAAGTGTAATTGAATATAAAATAGTTCCTCAAATTTAAGCCTTGCAATAGCATTTTTTAAAAGATGCTGATTATCAGGAAAATGCATTTGTTTTATTGCCTGATTTAAGGGCATAAACTTAAGTTGAGCAATCAGGTAGTCGGGTAGGGTTTCAGGTATGTTTTTATAGCTTAATTTTAAGGCAGTTATTATTAGTTTGCTGATTACTTTAGGGCTTACATAATTCTTTTTTAGCTTTTCGGGTACATAGTAAACAGGTTGAAGACCGGTAGAAAGCTGTTTTTCTGTTTGTTCCGGATCTTCTACTTCGGGGTGTACAATATTTATTTTATTTCCAAATTTTCCCGGCTTGCCGAAAATAACGTATTCTTTCTCTGTTTTCAGTTGCTCTTTTATCCATTTTATTCCTTTAAACCACAGTAATTCAAGGGTTCCGGTTTCGTCTGCAAATTGAGCTACCAAGCGCTCTTTGTACTTTTGCCCGTGTAAACTAAAAGATAAAATTCTTCCTTTTACCTGAATATAAGGCATTTCTGCATTTATTTCATTGATTTTATGAAACTGACTCCGATCAATATGTTTGTAAGGAAAATAGTACAGCAAATCCTTAATATTGGCAATACCCAGCTCGTTACGAAGTGTTTCCGCTTTTTTCGGACCAACACCTTGCAGGTACATAATATCGCTGTATATGCTTAAATCTGGCATTAAAAATCAATAATTTGTATTTTATAAGCAATTATCGTACGAAATTACTTTGTTTTCTGCTATTGGTAAAGACTTTAGAGGGTGATTTTTAAAGGAGTTATTAACAGGTGGGAGGAGATAGTTAGTAACTGGTAATTGGTTATTTGGTACTGCTTGCTGTGAACTGATGGCTGGATTATAACTTTTCTACTTCTTTTAGTAGCTTTTTTATACGTTTTGGTTCCGGCGGGTTTTCCCAGTTGCCCTCTTCTTTAAAATAGGAGCCTATGATAAATGCATCTGCATGCGGGTAATATTCTGCAATATTCTCTGCCGTAATGCCCGAACCGATGAGTACGGGGAGTTTTACTGAGTTTTTTACCTCTTTAACCTCTTCGATATCCGCTTGTTTTCCTGTACTTGCGCCGGTTATGATAATTCCATCGCTTAGAAAAAACTCAGCTGCTTCGGCTGTTTCTGCAATGCTAATGTCGGTAGTTAGTGCATGTGCGCTGTGTTTTTTCTTTATATCTGTAAATATCAGTATGTTTTGTGCAGCAATCATTTTTCTGTATCTAAGTAATTCAGCCGCAGAGGATTCGATATATCCTTCATCGGCAAGATGCGCAAAAACAAAACCTTCGATTCGTATAAAATCTGCTCCTGCGCTGTGTGCCGCTGCTAAAGCTGCTTTGTTCGCACCTGCAAGAATTTGTATGCCGCAATATATACCCAGTTTTCGTTTAATTTCGTAGGCAATAATTGACGTAACTGACGAAATTTCATGTCCCGCTGTTTGCTTTAAATAGGGCAAATCGTGCATGTTTTCAATCATTACGGTATTTAAACCGTTTTGTGCATATATTTTGGCTTCTACAACAGCCGAATCGATAATTTTTTGGGGACTCAGCGTATTCTTCGGCGTACCGGGCAATGCCGGCAAATGTATCATCCCGATAATTGGTTTTTTACCGGCTATTTCTTTTTTGAAACTGTAATTATTTTGCATCAAAATCCTAAAAAGTAAGGTATTATATGTGCCTTAAAATAAAAAATATTCTAATAG
>JALWNR010000518.1:7344-13191 GCA_027083715.1 Bacteroidales bacterium | reverse complement strand
CCTTATATGGTTAAAAATATACAAAGTTTGAATAGTTTAACAGTTGAATGTTTAATTGTTTACAAATCCCGTTAGGGATATTCTATTGTTAGCCCAATATGGAAAAATTAGGAAAAAAAGTAAGTTGAAAATTTTATGCATAGCCATTAATAAACATAAATTTGACAATCTATAATTTATAATCTATAATTAAAATAATACATATGAGAATAGGAGATTCTGAACTGATTTTAAACAAAGACGGAAGCATTTTTCATCTACATCTGCTTCCTGAAAATATTGCAGATACAATTATCTTGGTTGGCGACCAAGATCGTGTGGATATGATATCCAAATATTTTGATAAAGTAGAATTTAAAGTACAAAACCGTGAGTTTAAAACACATACCGGTTACTATAACGGTAAAAGACTTTCAGTTTTATCCACAGGTATTGGTACAGACAATATTGACATTGTACTGAATGAATTGGATGCAATTTGCAATATAGATTTAAAAAGCAGAGAACCCAAAAGTACACATAAATCTCTTGATTTAATAAGAATAGGAACTTCCGGAGCTTTACAAGGCGATATTCCGGTAGATACACCCATTATTTCTGAAATGGCAATTGGCTTTGACGGATTATTGAATTTCTACGCAGATAGAAATAAAGTTAGTGATACTGAAATAGAAAAACACTTTTTAGATCACACCGGATGGAATGGAAAACTGGCAACTCCTTATTTTGTATCTGCATCCGATAAATTACTTAAAAAAGTAGGAAAAGATGATATGCGTCATGGCTTAACTATTTCTGCTCCGGGATTTTATGGTCCGCAAGGAAGACAATTGCGTTTACCTCTTGCCGATCCCCAATTAAACGAAAAGATAACAAATTTTGACCATAACGGGAAAAAAATAACCAATTATGAAATGGAAAGCTCGGCAATATTTGGCTTATCTAAACTACTGGGACACAGCGCAGTAACAGTATGCAATATTATTGCGAACAGGATTAGAAAAGAATACAGTGCTGATTATAAGGTTTCAATGGAAAAGCTGATAGTTAAAATTTTAGACCGGTTAACAGAATGATTATATAAATGAGCAAATGAATGATGAATATGTTTTGCTATCAAGGGGCAGGTTCAGTCATTAAATTTATGCCATAAAGTAATTTTAATATAGTGCAACCTAAAATGAAACAGTCAGAAATTATAGCTTTAATCCGCTTATTAGACGATCCTGATGCGGAAATCTATCATTCGGTAAAAAAACGTTTGATAGAAACGGGCGAGGATTGTCTTTCAGAACTGAAAAAAGCATGGCAAAACAGTAAAAACGAGCTTTTTTTGGAGCGATCAACAGAAATAATTTCTTCGATACAATTTCATGCTACACTATCAGAGTTTAAAGAATGGGTAAATACCGGTGGAAAAGACCTACTTGCTGCTGTTTGCCTGATTTCAAAATATAATTTTCCTGATTTAGATTATGATTTTCTAAATCAAAAAATTGAACTGATAAAAACTGATGCGTGGCTGCAAATGACTGATAATCTGACACCCTTGGAGCAAATTAGAGTAATTAATCACATCATATTCAATATTCATAAATTTTCGCGAAACAATACCGATTTTTATTCGCCCAAAAATTCATACATCAATTTGGTTTTAGAAACAAAAAAAGGAAACCCTATTTCATTGGCAATAATTTATTTAATTATTACTCAAAAATTAGGTTTGCCTGTTTATGGTGTAAATCTTCCCAAAAATTTTATTTTAGCTTATATTGAAGATTTATTCAATACCGGATTGGAGACAGATCTAGAAAGTAAAATTGTTTCATTTTATATCAATCCGTACAACAATGGAGCTGTATTAACCAAAAGGGAAATTGACTATTTTTTAAAACAACAAAAAATTAAGCCGCTTGATTTTTTTTATACACCTTGTGATAATTTAACTATTATTCAAAGACTTTTGCTCAATCTGATATATGCCTACGAGCGACAAAAAGACTCAAGAAAAGTAAATGATTTGAAAAAATTTTTAGAGGTCTTTGATAAACCTCTGCCTAATATTTATACTTAAATTATTTTACTTTCACTCTTTCAACTGTTTTTATACCTGATATTTTTTTTAATTTAGCAATTAAACTGTTTAAAGCATCAAGACTGGATACATACAATATTATATCGCCTTGATAAATCCCGTTGCTACTGTCTATGTGGATGGATTTCATATTTACATTCATTTGTGATGAAATAACCTCGGTAAGTTCCAATACAATTTTCTTGCGATCAATTCCTTTTAAATGTATTTTACTGATATGCTGTGTTATGGTATGATTTTCCCATTGTACTTTTGCAACTGATTTGCCATGTTCTGCATTTAATTTTATAGCTACCGGACAACTAATTTGGTGAACTTCAATAACTCCGTTCGGGCTTTTATAGGCAATTGATTTATCTCCCGGAATAGGATAACAACAATCGGCAATAATGTGCTCCGCTTCGTCAATACTTTCTTTAATTACATAGGTTTTTTTATGACTGAATTCTTGTTTAAAATTATTGTTTTGATTATTTTTTGTTTTAAAAATCGAAGGTATTAAATTCTCAAAAATTCCGCTTCCTTGAACCGACTTAAAAGCCTTTATCAAATCTTGACGGGTTATTAACTCTTTGCCTACTTTATTATATAAATCACGTTTATCATTACAATGAAAATACTTTACCAAACGGTTGATAGTTGATTGATCGGTGGCAAACTCCAAAGAAGATTGAATTTCTTTAACGGTAATTTCTCCTTGATGAATATTATCTTTTATTTGCTTTTTAAAATAATTTTTTAAACTAACTTTGGCTCTTGCCGATACAACTATATTCAGCCAATCTTTCTCAGGCAATGCAGCAGCTGAATCTAAAACCTGTATTTGATCTGCACTATTCAGTACATAGCCACGATTTACCAACTTTTTATTTACCTTTGCACCAATACAATGCAAACCTAATTGCGAATGTATATGAAAGGCAAAATCCAACACGGTAGCTCCTTTGGGTAATTTTACAATTTTACCTCTTGGTGTAAACACATAAATTTCAGAAGTATATAAATTCAGTTTAAAGTTATCTAAAAAATCCAGTGCATTTGAATTTGGATTAATCAGCTGATTACCAATGCTCTGTATCCATTTGTCACGTTGGCTCATGTTTTCATTATCGCTTTTCTCAGACGAATAGCCTCTTTCAGCAATATCCGCCATACGACGACTTAATATTTGTACTTCTTTCCAGTTGCCATCATCATCCATTATGTCAACTATAAGTGCCTGAAAACCATTATCTTTTGGATTTTTTATAAAATCTTGCAAACTCCCTTTTCGGGCAATAAATTCTTCGGTAATTAAAGTATAGATTCTGTATGATTGCATACGCTCCGAATCACGAACCTTGGGTTCAAAAATTAAGCGCATGGTTTGAAAATTATGTATTTCTTCAAAAGGAATTTGTCTTTCACGCATTTTCAACCATGTGGCATACAAAGACTTACGAATACCTATAATTTCATATTTGATGCCGGAACGTTTAAGTATCGGTTTCATTCGCTCATTGAAATTATAAATATTTTCAATTCGCTGATTTTCACTTTCTTTTATTATTTGTAATAATTTATTGTAATCTTCCGGCAGGTGGTGCTTAAAACTTAAATCTTCCAGTTCCCTGCCAATTTTATTCAAACCCAGCTTTCGGGCAAGTGGCGCATATACGTATAGTGTTTCACCTGCTTTTACAATTTTTCTGTTTTCTGCCATTCCGCTTAAGGTGCGCATATTGTGGAGTCTGTCGGCAAGTTTTATTAAAATCACACGGATATCCTGCGGAATGGTCATCAGCATTTTTCTGAAAGTTTCTGCCTGAACATTTTGTTCATCATCATAAACATTAGTGATTTTAGTGAGTCCGTCTATGATTGAGGCTACTTGCTTACCAAATTGTGTTTCAATATCTTCCAAAGAAATATCATCATTATCCTCTACAACATCATGTAATAGTGCACACATCACGGAAGTTACACCAAGCCCTATTTCACCTAATACAATTTTAGCTACTTCAATTGGGTGGAGAATAAACGGCTCGCCGGTCTTTCGTTTAAGCCCTCTGTGTGCTTCATATGCAAAATTATATGCATTGATAATTTTTGCTCTTTGCTCTTTTATTGAGCATCTGGGGCATAAATCCAACATTTCAACAAAGGCTGTTACTACTTCCTCTTCACCAATAATTTCAATATTTGTAATTTTATCCCGCATATAATATTTCGCTATTTTGCCAGTTGTAAAATTAATAGACTAAATTAATTTGCCCTGATTTTTCAACAATTTGATTATTTTTAGACCTGTATTTTAACATGTAAACATAAGTACCCTGTTTTAATAAACTACCGTTACCAGTGGTTCCATCCCAACCTTCCAGCGGATTATCTGATTCAAAAACAATACTGCCATTACGGTCATAAATAATCAAAGTATAATCACTTACAAAAGAAGCAACCGGTTTGAAAGTTCTGTTTTCCTGCTTGGGGCTTTTCGGATTAAAAGCATTTGGAAACCAAACAACTGCCTCCTGATGTGCACAGGAAATATTTGATTTGCTTGCTCCGGTAATTCCATACGGATTGCCCGTATCTTCTGTTGCCAGTATGTAATAGCAAAAATGTCCTTGCGAAGGCTGTCCACCATAATTAGGCATTATTAAATTGGTAATGTCATCGGTATAAGTTGTCGTATTTGCCGAAACTTGTGCTATTGATTGATATGCAGAGCCATCAATACTTCTGAATATTTCATAGGTATATACTCCGCCCAGCCATTCCGCATAGGCAGTCCAGTCAAGGATGTTTGTTTTGCTTCCATCGTTTGCTGCTTGTGCTTCCAGTAAAATATTACTTGCTACATTACTTTCGGCAGTGGTAACATTGCAGTTGTTAATGGCAATTACTTTGTAAAAGAATTGCTCCTGCGCTGTTCTTGCATAATCTGTGTAGATAATTTGTGCAGTTCCGGCAGGATAACTTGCCAATGTGTCATAAACTCCGTTTAATGAATCTGACTTTAATAAAACATAACGGTCAATTGTAGCATTTTCATCCACTGTAAAAGAAAGACTAATTTCATTGTAATTATCAATGGTGGCATAATCTGCATTCATGGTTTGCGGGTTTCCCGGAATTATTATACTGATACTTCTTATGTTTGAGTATGCCGTATCAACCGATGTGTCGCTAAAAGCTTCAACAATATAATAGTAAGTGGTATCGGGTAGTACACTCTGATGAACAAGGCTTGTATCTCCGTTGGTAATTGTTGCCAATAAAATTGCCGGAGTATTGGTTCCGCCTGTGTAATATATATTGTAGCTACTTACTGCCGGACTAAATCCATTGTATGGAGACCAACTGAGCGTATTAGTCATAAAACAAGCATCAAAACTAACAGGATAGAGAAGTACTGAACTGACTCCTGTGCTCATATTCCCGTACTGAATGTTTCCACTAACTATTTTATAAGCTGCTATCCGGTAATTTTCTGCACGTGCAGCCGGTTGGGCAGCACCGTATATAGTGCTCGTATCTGTGTAGCTCATTTGGTTAGGATCTGTAATATCTGCAATGGTATTCCAACTTCCGTCCACTACTCCGGGCTGACCAAATATTTGCCTTTTTACTACATATCCGTCAATTTGTGATACATCGCTCACAGTCCATTTTATTTCAATCAGTTGTGTTTGCGGATTGACTGATACTGATTTTATTTCAGGAACTTCAATAGTTTGTGCCTTTACTACGGCAGCACAAAACAGTAT
>JALWNR010000518.1:0-7334 GCA_027083715.1 Bacteroidales bacterium | reverse complement strand
GTATTGTTTTCATTGAATCAAATTTTAGCAAAAATTATACATTTTATACTTTTTTTTCAAAAATATTAAGTTTTTTCAAAAATAAATATAATATAGGATATGATAATCCCGTATTTTTTAACAGAACGGCAAAATATGCCTACGATAATGATTTTCCAGAATGAAAGGTTTGATATACAAATATCCGGAGAGTTATTGATTACCGCTACTACGCAGCTTGTACAAACTCCTTTTATTTTTACTACAAATATATACAATACTTCGTTAAAAAATGAAGCGTAAAGAGTGAAGAGTGAATTAATTTACTGAAAATCAGCATACTAAGACTCAGCTTGCTGTTTTGTAAACATTTGAATTTTAATGACTTATAAAAATTTAACAAACTATTGAAATATATACTAGACCGCTTAAATATTTTGTAAGCAAGTTATGCCGATAGACTTTTAGTTTTGTATTAAGAGCTTGTGTAATGCCGATGCTACATGAAAATAGTACAACAAATTGTACTATTATTGAATGTTTAATCGGTACGAAGTAATACAATTATTAAAAGCGTATCGGTATAAACGACCACTGATTTACATTACCACAAAAGCAGTAGCCCACGCAAATATTTGTAGTAAAATCCTGCAAATAAACAAATTAGGTGCAGTGCAGCCTTAATAATCTGTGCTAATTCGTGTTCTGTGGACAAAATATATCCACAAATTCAGGTAAAAATTAAACCATTAAACTATTTGCAAAATCATAAAGGACATTCAGAACACAAAGAGTTAGACCTAAAAATGATTTTAATGTCCGGTGTAGATGGCTTCCTCACCGTGAATATCGTCTGTATTAAATTGAAATCCAAGCCGCTTACCTGTTTGCATCACTTGATCCTGATTGCTTGTTTGCAGCATTTCTACATTTACAATTTTTACCTGATCATATTGTGGAACCAATAAATCAAATTCAAGAATGTATTGCAAGGCAGATTCCACTATATCGCGCAAAGCTGATTTATCAATAGTTTTGGTCCCAAAATCTTTATACAAGTAGCCCATCTGGCGTTTTCCTTCCACAAAATAGTGCTTTGTATTATTGATAAAAACTCTGCCGATTAAATAGCCTAAATCATTGTACCTGTTATACTTAAATGAGTCTGACAGGAAATTATAAATATTGATAATCCCGGAGTAAGTATTTAGTTTACTGGCTCTTGCATATTTTGTTTTCCATACATGATGGTCTCTGTCAAATTCATAAACGTTGGTGTGCATGGAAAAAATCAGTAAATCGCCACCAAATTTTAAAGATGCCTGAAACTTTCCACGGTTTTTATACTTTATTCGTGGTTTTTCCATATCTTTACTTAAATTGTCAGAGTATTCTTCGGCTAATTCTGCTAAAACATTCTTAAGAAGATTAAATGCTTTGAAAGTATTGGCAAAAACTTTTTGTTTTATTTCTGATTTTTCTTTGAAGGTTTTTAAAATATCTTCTTTATTACTCATATTCTTAATTTTTTGGTTATATAAAGATATAATTTTTTGAGATGATATACAAGATAAATTGTTTAATTAAACATTTATGAGATTGTTAACCGCAATAAATCAAGACTGAGGAAGGCTAATTCTATATTGTTTAAAGATTAGGGCAAAGTTGAGCGTCTAATCTTTAAACAACTAAAAGTATGAATCGAGGTCAGTAATAAGCTTGTAAAAAGGACTAAATCCAGCTAGTATGCTTTTGCAAACAAAACTCTACGCTTTGAGGGTTTACCCGTAAAAATACATTTTCCTTCTTCTTCAACTGCATCTAAAGGAATACAGCGAATTGTAGCTTTTGTTTCCGCTTTTATTTTCTCTTCTGTTTCGTTGGTTCCGTCCCAATGTGCAAGTACAAAACCGCCTTTGTTTTCAATAATATCTTTAAATTCATCGTAAGTATCTACTTTGTAGGTATTTTCTCCTCTGAATTTAAGGGCTTTATCGTACATGTTTTTTTGGATTTCATCCAAAAGATTTGAAATTATTTCTGCGATACCTTCTTGCGGATAAATCTTCTTTTCCAAAGTATCACGACGTGCAAGTTCAACATTACCTTGCTCTAAATCTCTCGGTCCGATTGCCAAACGCACAGGCACACCTTTTAGTTCGTATTCGGCAAATTTATTTCCCGGACGATGTGTGTCTCTACCATCGTATTTTACACTAATGCCTTTTGAACGAAGTTCAGCCATCAACTCTTTTGCTTTTTCGGTAATTTGGTCTAATTGTTCTGCATTTTTGTAAATAGGAACAATAACTACCTGATAAGGAGCCAGTTTTGGAGGTAATACCAAGCCTTTATCATCAGAGTGTGCCATGATTAAAGCACCCATCAAGCGGGTAGATACGCCCCATGAAGTTGCCCATACATAGTCTAATTTACTGTTTTTATCGGTAAATTTCACATCAAAAGCTTTTGCAAAGTTTTGTCCCAAAAAATGTGATGTTCCTGCCTGCAATGCTTTTCCGTCTTGCATCATGGCTTCAATAGAATAGGTTTCCAAAGCTCCTGCAAAACGTTCTTTTTCGGTTTTTGTTCCTTGAATTACCGGAATTGCCATATAATTTTCCACAAAATCAGCATATATATTAATCATTTGCTTGGTTTCGGCAATAGCTTCTTCGGCTGTGGCATGCGCAGTATGTCCTTCCTGCCAGAGAAATTCCGAAGTACGCAAAAACAAACGGGTACGCATTTCCCAACGTACAACATTTGCCCATTGATTAATCAATATAGGTAAATCACGATAGGATTGTATCCAGTTTTTATAGGAATTCCAGATAATGGTTTCCGATGTAGGGCGAACGATTAGTTCTTCTTCCAGTTTTGCATCCGGATCTACTTCAATACCTTTTCCATCGGCACGGTTACGCAAACGATAATGGGTTACTACAGCACATTCTTTGGCAAAACCATCCACATGATCGGCTTCTTTGCTAAAAAAAGATTTAGGTATAAACAACGGGAAGTAAGCATTTTCATGACCTGTTTCTTTAAACATTTTATCTAACTGAGCCTGCATCTTTTCCCAGATTGCATAACCGTAAGGCTTGATTACCATACTTCCGCGCACGGCAGAATTTTCAGCCAAATCAGCTTTAATTACTATATCGTTATACCATTGCGAATAATTTTCGCTTCTTTTTGCAATTCCTTTTGACATAATTCTAAAATTAGTGAATTAGTGTATTAGTATATTAGTACCGAAGATACCATTTGCCTAATTTTTAATTATCCTATTTTAAAGAACTGCAAAAGTAGTGATTTAATTGAAAAGAGGCAATTGAAATTTGTGCTATTTTGAGTCTTTAACCCGCAAAATTCACCGTTCTTAGTATATTTGTATTGTAAACTACTGTGTATTAAAACGTTAAATAACTTCTACAACAAAGTAAAACCACCCAAATTTACTCGCCTTCGGCTCATGAGGCTAAAGGTTGGGTGTCGCTTGAAATTCTCTTCACGCATTCCGATGAATCGGAACAGGCTTTGTATCTGCGCAAAGCTAAAAGTGTTAATTATTAGGGTTAACTTGTTTTCTTATAATTCCAAACAGCCAAAATAAACATTAGTATTGCAAAAATACTTAATGATGCTATTTCGGGAAGAATATCTGTAAAGCCAGAACCTTTAAGCAATACCATACGCATTACACGGATAAAATATGCAATGGGGTTTATTTTGTTCAGTATTTGTCCCCATTCGGGCATGCTTTCTACGGCGGTGAATAAGCCGCTCATCAATATAAAAACCAGATTGAAAAAGAACGAAAAGAACATCGCTTGCAACTGATTTTCGGTAATGGTGGAAATAAACAAACCAATTGCCAACACCACCAGCATGTAAAGTGCCGTGGCACCAAATATCAGCCAAAGACTACCGATTATAGGAATATCAAATACCAATTTGCCAATAACTAAACCCAAAGCCAGTTCAAAAATAGAAATAATCCAAAAAGGAATTAGTTTTCCGATAATGAACTGGTGCTTTTTGATTGGTGTAACATTAATTTGTTCAATGGTACCGATTTCCTTTTCACGTACTAAATTCATGCCTGCCAGAAACAGCCCGATATTGGTAATCAGCAAAACCAAAATCCCGGGTACCATAAAAGTTTTGTAATCTAGTTCCGGATTGTACCAATGTGAGTACTCTACTTTGATTTGCTTTATCCCTGATGAAGCTTCCGACACGCCAAACCAGCGAGTTATTACATCTTTGTTCAAACTTGCAATAATAGAAGTGGCATAATAACTGCTTAATCCGGCAACTACACCATCAATGGCATTAATGAGCAACTGGATTTCGGAATTTTGTTCTCGTACCAGCTTTTTCTCAAAATTTTCAGGGATAACCAAAACCAAATCACCTTTATCTTTATATAAATATTCTTCAGCTTGCTGTACGGAAAAAGTGGTTTTAACTACATTAAAAAAGGGCGAGCCTTTAAATTTTGAAGTCAATTCGCGTGAGGTACTGCTTAAATCTTTATCCACTATCACCAAATCAATATTTTTAATTTCAAAAGTAGCAGCATTTACCAATACCAGTAATTGTACCAATGGCATAATAAATATCATCGGCAACATACTCTTATTGCGAAATATTTGCTTAAACTCTTTTTGCAATATGAATTTTAATGTTCTCACTGAATTACATTGTTAAATTATTGTATGACTGGGTTGTTTATATGTAATTGTCGTAAAGACACGCCACGACGTATTTCTACAAACGTATCTGAAATTTTTTAATACTTACTGCCAAAAAGAAAATGGTAAATCCCAATAAAATCAAGGTCTCTTTCCATACAAAAGCAAAGCTTGTTCCTTTTAGCATAATGTTTTTTATAATGATGATGAACCAACGCGGCGGCATCATATTAGCAAATATTTGTAAAATCCACGGCATATTTTCTACCGGATAAATAAAGCCGGACAATAATATCGTAGGCAATAATAAACCAAACATTGATTTCATCATGGCAGCCTGTTGATTGTCGGTGGTTGTGGAAATTAATATTCCTAACGACAGTGCCAGAATGATAAACAACACATTTTCAGCCAGCAACAAAACAATACTTCCCTGAACGGGCATACCAAAAACATACATACCTAATAAAATGATTGTTACGGCATTAACAAAGGAAAGCAGTACATAAGGCGTTACTTTTCCGATAATAATTTGTGCCGGCTTTAAAGGCGATACCAACAAGATTTCCATCGTACCCATTTCTTTTTCGCGGGTAATGGAAATGGAGGTCATAATGGCAGAAATAAGCATTAAAATCATTGCCATAATACCCGGAACAAACATAAACACGCTTTTTAATTCGGGATTATAAAACATGAGTGTTTCGGTATTGATTTGCATTGGCAGATTTGTGTCTATATTCAGTTTGTTTGAGTAATTCAGGACTATTGCCGATGTGTAGCTGACCAACAGATTTGCTGTATTCGGGTCGGTGGCATCAGTAATGATTTGGATATCGACAGTACCTTCTTTTTCCAGTTTTTTGGCAAAATCGTTCTCAAAAATCAATACTTCTTTTACATTTCCCGCTTTGAAAATGTTTTCAATTTCTTTATCGGATTGCAGATTTTTATCCAAAATAAAATATTCTGAAGCCAGAATTTTATTGGTGATTTCTTTAGTAACATAATCTTTAGAATGGTCAAGAATAGCAATTTTTACGTTTTTGATTTCGTTGGTAATTACAAAACCAAAAAGCAAGACCTGTGCAATAGGCATCCCGAAAAGGATAATCAGTGTGCGCTTATCCCTGAAAATATGATAAAATTCTTTTCGTAAAAATCCGATAAAACGTTTCATAGTTTATTTATTGAACCACATAAGTTATATTTGTTTAATTGCTGTGCAATTTCTTGCTCACGCAAAGTCGCTAAGACGCAAAGATTTTATAATCAAAATTTATACTAAACCACTTAAATATTTTGTAAGAGTATCCCGATTTTCGGGACAGGTACCCGAAAGTATTCGGGAGTAAACAATGCCGATAGACTTTTAGTTTTGTATTAAGAGCTTGCGAAGTAATACGATTACTAAAAGCGTATCGGTATAATTATTCACTCATTTATATTTAAACCATATAAGTCATTTAAGAACATCAGCCAGTAGGCTGACAAGTTATAAGTTTTAATTGCTACGCAATTATTTCATAATTTAACAATGTAAGCATATAACAATTTAACCATTCATTTTCTTGCTAATTTTAAAAATACTTCGTCCATGTTTTCTGCATTATATTGCTTAACGAGACTGTCTGGGCTGTCTAACGCTTCTATTCTGCCGTCCACCATAATGGAAAGGCGGTGACAATATTCTGCTTCGTCCATATAGTGAGTGGTTACAAAAACGGTAATGCCCTTATCTGCCGCTTCGTAAATCAAATCCCAAAACTGACGACGCGTAATCGGATCAACTCCGCCTGTGGGTTCATCAAGAAAAACAATTTTTGGGTCGTGAATAATGGCTATGGAAAAAGCGAGTTTTTGTTTCCAACCCAAGGGCAATGAACTGATTAATTTATTTTTTTTGTCCTGTAAATTGAATTTATTGATTAATTCTTCTGATTTTTGTTTGATTTCTTTGTCCGACAATCCGTAAATTCCAGCATAAAATTTTATGTTTTCGGTAATGGTCAAATCTTCATACAATGAAAATTTTTGGCTCATATAGCCGATGTTCTTTTTGATTTCTTCAGTTTGTGTATAAATATCGTATCCTGCCACTGTCATTTCGCCCGATGTGGGTTTGGATAAGCCGCAAAGGATACGTATGGCGGTAGTTTTTCCGGCACCGTTGGCACCTAAAAAACCAAAAATTTCACCTTTATATACATCAAAAGTAAGGCGATCATTTGCCACAAAATCACCAAACTTTTTGACCATATTTTTTACCGATATAACTTTTTCCATTGTTTTAATTTATACCCCTCGTAAAAGCGTAATTTTACTCACGCAAATGCACGAAGACGCAAAGATTTTCACCACATTTATTTGCTGTAAAAATTAGCTCTAAAAAGCATATTTCATTGCTCATTCTACAATTAGACATATAACAATTTAACAGCTCACTTGTTTAGACTTTTTACTTTATAAACTTTCTACCTTCAACTAATTATTTCATTAATTCCATAAAGCAGTCTTCGATATTTGCTTTTATTTGTTTGATTTCTATGTTTTTATGATTTTTATTTTTTAGATATTCATTGATTTCTTCTATATTTATTTTTCCTGTTTCGTTTGTATAATGACTGGTTTGTCTACACGGGAAAGCAGAAT
>JALWNR010000517.1 GCA_027083715.1 Bacteroidales bacterium | reverse complement strand
GTATTATCTTGCCGGCAACTCATTAAAACAGTAACAATTAATAAAAAAATAACCTGATAGTTTTTCATAGATTAAGGCTGTAAAAAGTGTCAGTCGCTAATTTAATGATAATTTTTCTTAACACATTCAAAAAAGCTTGATTTTGAATACAAATTTTAATAAAGCAAAGTATTATTTACAAAATTACTTGTGAGTTTCATTTTTTTGTTTTAAAATTGTATAAAACGGCATTAAATATGCATTAGAAGATATGTTTTAACAGCTGTGCGATTATGAAAATAAAAGCCAAACTTCCTCTATATACAAGTATTACAGTACTGCTTTCGGTAGCGGCAATTGCAGCTTTTTCGATTATCAGTTTCTATTCGCGTACTTTAGAAAATATTGAAAACTACCGTATTGAAGAAACAGAGAAGGTTAAAAGTCAGCTTAAGGATATTGTAAATATTGCTTATGATATGATTGCACTTAGTTATGAAAAAAGAAGTGCAAAAGCCATTGAAGATACCTACGGAATTAAACTATCGGAAGCGGGAAATGAAAATATAAAAATGCTTGCCATTAATATTTTGAACATCACACTTGAAAATTTAAGAGTTTTACGCTACGGAACGGATGGTTATTTGTGGATTAATGATATTGAACCTCCTTATAAAGTAGTTATGCACGCCACGCGTCCTGAATTGGAAGGACAATCAACCGTTTTTTATATTGAAGGCACTGATATCAATGTATATGAAGCTTTTGCTGATATTTGTAACGAATCGGGCGAAGGTTTTCTTGAGTACTCCTATTTTAAACCGGGGCAAAACGAAAAACTTCCGAAAATGAGCTTCATTAAGCTTTTTGAGCCGCTTGGCTGGGTTATAGGAACCGGAGTTTATATTGATAATATTGAAAAAGCGGTTCAGAAAAAAACAGGAGAACTAGATAGGCAGATATCTCAATTAATTTGGCTAACAATAATTATTGGAATTATTCTTGTTGCAGTAGCATCCACAATTTTGTACTATTTGGGAGCAAATATTACCGATGCTATTGGTAAAGTAAATCATCAGTTGATTGAAATGTCGAAAGGACATCCTGTTAAAAAATTAGAAATAGACAGAGAGGACGAAATTGGCGAAATGTCAAAATCGTTGGATATTTTAATTGACGGGGTCGGTTCATACACAGCTTTTGCCAATGAAATTGAAAAAGGCAATTTAGATGCAGAATTTAAGCCTTTAAGTCCGGAGGATGAATTAGGAAACTCCTTGCTTGCTATGCGCGAAAGTTTGAAAAAAGCCAGACATGAAGAAGAGATTCGTCAATTGGAAAACAAACGTAGAAACTGGATTGCAGAAGGTCAAGCTCTAATTACTGATGTGATAAAAGGAACAAGTGATGATTTAAGCATAATTTCACATAAAATTATCAGTAATTTAGTTAGATACCTTGATGCAACACAAGGTGGTCTTTATTTACTAAACGACAGTAACTTAAAAGACAAATACATTGAACAAATGGCGGTATTTGCTTATAACAGAAACCGTTTTCATAAAAAACGCATTGAATTGGGCGAAGGTGTAATTGGTGCAGCATTTCTTGAAAAGAAAAGTATTTATATGACCAAGTTGCCCGAAGATTATATGGAAATTCGTTCCGGTTTAGGAGCAGTTACTCCTCGTAGTTTATTGGTTGTTCCGTTAAAAGTGGAAGATAATGTTATTGGTGTAATTGAAATTGCTTCTTTAAAAGTTTTAGAAAAGCATGAAGTAGAGTTTGTAGAAAAAGTTTCAGAAAATATTTCATCCATAATGTTTACTTCGCTTACCAGCCGGAAAACACAAGAATTACTTGAGAAATTCCAACGTCAAGCAGAGGAAAAAGCAGCTCAGGAAGAAGAAATCAGACAAAATATTGAAGAATTAGAGATGCTTCGTGGCAGACTACATGCGGATGACCCTGTATTAAAAAATAAAAGTTAAGTTTCCTTTATCAATACTTCGTTAAAAAATGAAGGGTGAAAAGTGAATTAATTTACTGAAAATAAGCATACTAAGATTTAGCTTCTCTGTTTTGTAAACACGTGAATTTTAATGTCTTATAAAAATTCAGCGAACTATTGCTTTATGTAATTACTTATTGTATTTTCTAAAAAAACTTCGCCATTTCATCAAAACTACACCCCAAAATGCTTCATTAAAAATACCTCCGCTCATTTTTGATGCTCCCTTGCTGCGATCAGTAAAAATAATGGGAACTTCGGTAATCTTAAATCCATATTTACAAGCTGTAAATTTCATTTCGATTTGAAAAGCATAGCCTTTAAATTTGATTTTATCAAAATCAATAGTTTCAAGTACTTCTTTCCGGTAACATTTAAAACCGGCAGTTGTATCCATAATTTTCATACCGGTAATAAAACGAACATAAGCCGAGGCATAGTAAGACATAATTACTCTGCCAATAGGCCAATTAATAACATTGACCCCCGAAATATACCGTGAACCAATAGCTACATCATATCCATCTTTTGCACAGGCATTATATAAGCGTATTAAATCATTGGGATTATGCGAAAAATCAGCATCCATTTCAAAAATATACTGATAATTATGCTTTAAAGCCCAATTAAATCCTGCAATGTAGGCAGTTCCTAAACCTTGTTTTCCACTACGCTCAAGCAAATGCAAACGCTCAGGAAACTCACTTTGCAACTCTTTTACTTTTGCTCCGGTGCCATCGGGCGAACTATCATCGACAATCAGAATATGAAAATTACCTTGTAATAACAAGGTTTTACGAATAATTGCCTCAATATTCAGAATTTCGTTGTACGTAGGGATGATGACTAATTTATCGTTCACTATTTTACTACTTTTTTAAGTTATTATAATGCTGCAAATATAAATTATTATGGTAAACTCTAAAAATTGCTGTCTCATGATTGCTTATCCGCCAACTGGCAAATGAAAGTCTCGATAAAATCAATTTTTAAAGAACACCTTGTATCCAATCAAAAGCTAAAAATATAAATTAAAAATTTTGAATATTTAATTTATTCACTGTATTATGTAAAATATTTTACCTGTCCTTACTAATATACAATTTATATCTCCGAAGCCCTAATTTTAATTCCTTGTAATTTATTGTATCGTTTAAATTATTTATTGCAATATAATATTTATGTTTATTTAAAGTATCTATACTAATGTATGCTTTCCTGTATACATAGCCTATTAACTT
>JALWNR010000516.1 GCA_027083715.1 Bacteroidales bacterium | reverse complement strand
GCTTATTGTTTATTGAGTGTTCTTATTGTATTTAATTAATATTAGATGTAAAATATACATAATTTATATATCAATAATTGAACAAAGATTTTTTACCCACTAAAATGGTAGTAGAACCAACTTTTAATAATTTATCTTGAAATAAACGACTGGAAATTTACACATCAATTAAAACTATTAAAAAATGAAAAACATTTTTACATTCATTCTACTACTAATTTCATTTGTTGGTTTTGCACAAAGGGCGGCTCTTAAAGGCAAAATTACTGATGAAAAAACAGGTGAACCCATACCGGGCGTAACTGTATTTTTAGTGGGTACAACTACCGGGACTGTTACTGATTTTGATGGTAATTACCGGATTGATAATATTGAGCCGGGAACTTATACCATTCAGTTCTCATTTGTATCTTATGATACACAGAAAAAAGAAAATATTGCTTTAAAAGCCGGACAAATTTTAGATATTAATATTAAGTTGAAAGAAGCTTCTGTTGAAATTAAAGATATTTCTGTTAAAGCAAAAAGAATTGAAAATACAGATGCAGCTGTTATCACATTACAAAGAAAGTCTGCTGTTTTAGCCAATGGAGTTTCTGCTTCTGAAATGGCACAAACCGGTGCATCAAATGCTGCAGGTGCCTTACGGAAAGTTAATGGAGTTTCTGTACAAGGAGGTAAGTATGTTTATGTACGCGGATTATCTGACAGGTACAGTAAAACAGTACTCAATGGTGCCGATATACCCGGTTTAGACCCGGAAAGGAATACTGTACAAATGGATTTGTTCCCTACCAATATTTTGGATAATATCATGGTCTATAAATCTTTTTCTCCCGATTTACCTGCTGATTTTACCGGAGGGTTTATTGATATTAAAACAAAAAATTTCCCCGATCAATTTACTTTTAGCTTCTCTGCTAAAATTGCTTATAATCCTCAGGCAAACTTAAACCGTAATTTTCTTTCATATCAGGGTGGTAAAACTGATTTTCTTGGATTCGATGATGGAACTCGTGCTATACCTGTTGAAGCCTCGGGGAATATTCCCGATAGATATGAAAATAATGAACAATTAAATCAAATTGGTAAATCTTTTAATAAAATATGGTTTCCTAAAACTCAAATGTCCGGTTTAAATCAAAAATATACCATTAGCTTTGGTAATCGCAAAAATATTGGGGATAAAGTGCTTGGATTTTTTGCAGGTGCTTCCTATGCCTATGATTATAATTTTTTTGATGATGGATTTTACGGAAGATATAAATTAACCGATAAAAATAGTCCTGTTTTAAGCAGAGAGTATGAAACCGAACAATGGCAACTGGGGCAAGGAAATGCAATTTGGTCTCTTATTGGAGGATTAGCTTTAAAGCTAAATCAAAGTAATGATATTTCATTAAATATTATCAATAATCATTCAGGACAAAAAACTGCAAACAGTTCATATTTTATTGATTATAGAGATAATGAGGATTTAAGACAACGACGTACTTTAGAATTCAACAGCCGAAACCTGTTTGCGGTACAGCTTAAAGGAACACATACAAATGAGCGTTTAAATATCAACTGGATTGCTTCTTATGCACTTGCCGGACAAAACGAACCCGATATTCGATACCTTACTAATGATGTAGATGTAAGAAATGAAGATACGGTTTATTTTGTTAATAAATCCAATTACGCATATCCTAGACGCTTTTATCGTAATATGAATGAAAATAATTATTTCACAAAAGTTGATTTTCAAATGCCGGCACATTTTCTTAATGAAAACTCTAAAATAAAGTTTGGTTTGTCTAATACCTATAAATATAGAACTTATAGACAAAAACAAATACTGTTTTCTGAAAATTTGGCAAATGTTTATTCCGATATGGCTCATTATTTTGCAAATGATAATATTGATGCGGTAAATGGTGTTTATATACAAGCATCTGAAAAGGATGATAATAAAAACAGTTATAACGGAATTTTGAATATTTTTGCAGCATACGCAATGTTTGACACCTATATTGCCAATAAAATACGTTTAGTAGCCGGTGCACGTTTTGAAAGTGCATATATGGAAACTACAGATTTGTTGCAAAACGAATCAGCTGATAATCAAGGTGTTTTAAATGAAAAAAATATTTTACCTTCGGTAAATATCACTTATTCCGTTACTAAAAGTATGAACATACGTGCTGCTTATAATAAAACTCTGGCGCGCCCTTCCTTCAGAGAAAAGTCCGGCATGTCAATCGAAAATAAAACCGGTGATATAATTATTGGTAATCCTGATTTAAAACAGAGCACAATCGATAATTATGATTTACGTTGGGAACAATATTTAAATTCAGGTGAAATAATTTCAATAGGTGCATTTTATAAAGATTTTAAAGACCCTATTGAGCGTTCTTTTAATACAGAAGCTATAAATCCTGAAATTACTTGGAGAAATGTAAAAGAAGGAAAAATGTATGGTATAGAAGCGGAACTTACGAAGAAATTGAATTTTGTATCTTTTCTTAAAAATTTTAAAATTTCTACTAATTTTACTTATGTATATTCAGAAGTTTCGGTTGATGAAAAAGAATTGAACAGTAAAAGGTATTTTGATCCGAATTATCCCGACAAAAGGGTAATGTTTGAACAATCGCCTTTTATTGTAAACGGAACTTTATCTTATAAAAATCAAAAAGGGTGGAATGCCGGATTATCTTACACTTTCAATGCAGAAAAATTGGTAATTGTTAATCCAACAGGAGTTCCTGATGTATATTCAAAACCAACACACGATATGTATTTTAATATTTCTAAAAGTTTTGCAAACAATCTTTCTTTATTGTTTGAAGTAAAAAATATTATAGATACACGTACTGTTTATTATTATTCATACAATAATCAAAATTATATATATAATGATTTTGGTGTAGGAAGAACTTTCGCTCTTAAATTATCATATAAATTTTAATGCTCATAGAATGAGCTAAGCTTAGGTTTGATGTGTAGTTGAAAACTGTATTGAATAATGCTTTAGGCATTTGTTCTTTACAGTTTTTTTATGGCTTTGGTTTAAAATAGAGGATATAAACTATTACAATAGTTCGTTAAATTTTTATAAGCCATTAAAATTTAAGTGTTTGCAAAACAGTAAAAACAAATATTAGTGTGCTGATTTCCAGTAGATTAATTTATTCTTTACTCTTTACCCTTCGTTTTTTAACGAAGTATTGATATTTGATAATGAATAATTTA
>JALWNR010000515.1:1368-3256 GCA_027083715.1 Bacteroidales bacterium | reverse complement strand
TCTTTAAGTTATTTTAATCATACTTGTTTCATGTATTCTGCATTTCCCGGAACTACTTAATATTATGATTTTCAACTAAATACCTCCAAACATATAACAAATATAATCTCCGTATATATAACCATTCTGTACATCAATGACAAAAAAACAAAAGGACTAAAGTATTATTCCATAATCATTAAACGACAAGTATCGTAATTTTATACACAAAAAGTAACAATTTATCGAATAGTTTATAAAAAGTTTGATTTTTCATTAAAAATTCTGTTACTTTAAGGGACTAAATTATTATCATTTCCTATATCAAAAAAAAATGGAAGACAATAAAGAACTTGT
Source organism: Bacteroidales bacterium (assembly GCA_027083715.1). GTDB lineage: Bacteria > Bacteroidota > Bacteroidia > Bacteroidales > NBLH01 > NBLH01. The sequence continues at coordinate 2,920 of JALWNR010000515.1, read as the reverse complement.
ATTTCGTATTCAAAAATTAATTAACGAAAATAAAGAGCTAAATGCTCAAATTAAAGAGCTAAAAACCATTAATGAAAAACTTGAAGACGAAAACCGGCATTTCAAAAACATGATTGCCAAAATTCCGGAAGATTTGCTTCCTAAGGGATTAAAATCAGCGCCAAAGTCAAAAACTTTGCGTTTTAAAATGGCAACGGTGCTCTATCTAGATATCCAGGGTTTTAAAAAAATTTCCGAGTCGATGGAATCTAATGAAGTAATAGATGAATTAGACCAAATACTTTTCCACTTTGATGAAATAGTTAAAAAATATAAAATCCAAAAAATCAGAACAGTAGGTGATGCTTATATGTGTGCCGGTGGTGTGCCCGTAAAAAATATCACTAACCCAATTGATGTGGTTTTAGCTGCGCTTGAAATGGAAGAATATCTTGGTAAATTAAAAGAAGAATACGAAGCCAAAGGTCGTGAATTTTGGGATTTAAGGTTAGGGATTCATACCGGCGCTGTTACGGCAACCATGCAAGGACGAAAAAAAATATCCTATGATTTAAAAGGCGACACCGTAAATATTGCCACACGAATGGCTGCTGCAAGTAATGAAGGTATGATTAACATGTCGGTAATGACTTATGAGTTGGTTAAACCCTATTTTGACTGTGAATATCATGGAAAAATACCGGTAAAATATCAAGGCGATATGGAAATGTATTTTCTGAAACGAATTAAGAAAAAATATTCCGAAGACCGAAAAACAGGTATTCACCCAAACGAAATATTCAGGGTAAAATACTTAATTCGTCAATTTACCGATTTGCAAGAGATGATACTCGATAAATTAGAACGCGAATTGCCCGATTATTTATATTATCATAATTACAAGCATACTATTGACGTAGTCAATCAAGCAGAACTGATTGGCTATGGCGAAGGTGTTGATGATGAAGCAATTTTATTGTTGATGACCGCAGCTTTATTTCACGATGCAGGACACACTATCGGCTATGATAATCATGAATATTACGGCACTCAAATTGCCCGTGAATGGTTACCCAAATTTAATTATACCGAGAAACAAATTGATGAAATTTGCGATATAATTATGGCTACTAAACTACCCCCGCAACCCAAAACACTTTTACAAAAAATTATCTGTGATTCGGATTTGGACTATCTCGGTAGAAGTGATTTTATTCCTGTTTCAAACACCTTGTATGAAGAATTAAAAGCACAAAACAAAATAGGCTCATTAAATGATTGGAACAAGATACAAGTAAAATTTTTATCAGCTCACCATTTTTTTACAAATACGGCAAACAGTCTGCGCGAAGTAAACAAACAGGCTCAAATTGAACGAATTAAGGAATTAATTGACTGGGGCGATGAAGATCCTGATGAGTTTTTAGGGATTAAAAAAGTTAAAGAGGAAGAAAAAAAAGAGCATTGAAAAATACAATTTTACTGAGTTAAATTTATATTCAACCACGGTTGATTATATTCATACGAAGCCAGCTGATGGAAGTTAGTAAATCGAGGCAATAAGATATTATGT
>JALWNR010000515.1:0-1358 GCA_027083715.1 Bacteroidales bacterium | reverse complement strand
TGCCAATTCAATAACCAATTCATCACCAAATTTATTAACTTTAAATTTTTGGTTGTTCAGAAAAGATAATTTTAGTTTGATACGATAATTCTTATTCTTTTCTTCAATAATCATTGTTTTTTCATTAAAGAAAATTTTTTCCGGTTTTTTATTTCCATACATTTGTTTGGCAATTTTATCCAATAATTTCATTCCAAAAACTTCTTCGCCTATATGATTTACTTTAAAAATAGGTATAGGTGAAAAACTATTTTCTATATTCTTTATATACTGCGTTTGAGCATCTAGGTAAGATTTAAAATAACCCGCATCCAAAGTTTCCGGTAAAATACGATTAATAATTACCGCATCAACATTATATCCGTACAGCTGCAAATAAGTAAATGCACGCTTTGATTCATTGATTACCATTTTTTCAGCATTGGTAACAATCCTTATCGAACAAATATCAGGATTACTGAATACCTGATGAATTTTTTCCAATTTTTCAAATAAAACCTGCAATTCCTCATAGCCTTTATCCAAAGGTATTCCGGTAGTTTTGCGCACTCCTTTTCCAATCGCCTTTATTGCTAATCGCTGCAATGGAAAGGCTTTTGTAACCCACCACTGTGTAACCTGTGGAAGCGTAAGCAGTGTAAGTGTTTCTCCTGTGGGAGCACTGTCAATTACAATTACCTCAAACTCATTTTCCGAATAATATTTTTCAATCCACATAAAGGCAGAACCTTCTTCCATACCGGGTATTGCCGACATTTCTTCGGCAAGAACCTTATCAACTCCCTGCCAACGAAAAATCGTCTGTACCAATTGTCTGAGATTTTTCCAATATTTTTGCATAGAATAATACACATCCAGTTCCTGTCCGTACAGATTATCAGCCAGTAGTGTAGGCTCTGGGCCAATTTTTTTATTTACAGCATCAGCTAACGAATGTGCCGGGTCGGTTGAAATTATTAAAGTTTTCAATCCGCTTTTTGCAATTTTTCGGGCAGTGGCAGCAGCAATAGTTGTTTTACCTACTCCGCCCTTTCCTGTAAATAGAATTATCCGCATAAGAAAATGGTATATATTCAGGATAAAATTACAAAATATGTAGCATTATTGCAATACATGAAATTTTTGCATAGCTTCTGCCATTTATTTTGCCGGACACCGAACTTTCCATGACAGAATGACATAAAACTTTAAATGGCAAATTATTTGATTACCTTTGCCGAAGATTTTTATCAAATCTAAAAAATGAGTGCTATGACAAAAAAATCCGATAAAACACATACAGAAAACGAAAAAATGAAAAAAGAGGAACAGGAAAAAAATATTGAAGTGAAAGAAGAAGCATCGGAAGAGAAAAAAGA
>JALWNR010000514.1 GCA_027083715.1 Bacteroidales bacterium | reverse complement strand
GAATATCTACAGAGCAATTTGCAATTATTGAAGATTCATTTAAAGAAAATGAAACAATTAATCTGCAAGCGGGTATTGATTTTAAAATTAGTGTTGAAAATAAATTGATAGCGTGTTTCACACGTTTCCAATTCTTTATAAATAACAATCCTTTTTTAATACTGAGTGTAAAGTGTGATTTTATAATAAAAGAAAATTCGTGGCTTGATTTTGTTGATAATGAAAAAAAACAGATTAATTTTCCTAAATCTTTGATGAGACACCTTGCAGTAATAACCGTTGGTACAAGTAGAGGGGTGCTTCATGCTAAAACAGAAAATACAAAATTTAACCGTTTTTTCCTTCCAACAATTAATGTAAACGAGTTTATTAAGAACGACCTTTCTTTTTCATTATCAGAAGAAAAGCAATAAAAAAGCAAAAAATAATACACACAAAAGAGGATACTACCGGGATAGTATCTTAAACATCTGCAAGAACATAGGTGAAAAGTATGTTTTTTTATTACTCTTGTCCCCGCTACTACAAGCCTCGAACAAGTTCGGGGCTTTTTTATTTTGGCATTATTCTTTTATAAATTTCTTTACAATTTTTTCTGATTTTGTGTCAATACTCAGAAAAAATATTCCTTGTTTCAGCTCTTTTAAATCCAATGTAAATTTTTGAGGATTTTCAATGCTATCATACTCTTTTATTTTTTTCCCGTTGATATTAAAAATACTTACTTTAATTATACTATCGGATAGGTTTGTTCTCACAAGTAATTCATCACGAACAGGATTGGGAGCAAGAATTAGCTTGTCTGATTCACTAACATCTTTGTAATGAAATATTTTTGCCGGACGACTTATTATCCATAAATCAGGATCAAAAGTTATTTTATCAAGCTTGAAATCTAATTTCATAATAAATTCCTGATTGTTTTCAAGATTATTAAGATTAATAAGGGTATCTTTTCCTTCTCCTGAAAGCTTTATTGGTAAATTCAGTTCAAAAAAACCAACAGAAGAATGTGATTGTTTTTGTTCAATTTCAATATAAAACATATTATCTGATGTTTGCCCCCAACTCAATTGATACGTGGGATATCCCTGTCCATAAATCCAGTCGTTAAACAAATTGCTCAAATCTTTACCACTACTTTGTTCAAAGTGGTTTTGTAAATCTTTTGTATAAGCATAAGCCTGTCGAAGTTTCGGATCATTCAGGTAATTTTTTATTGCTGCAAAGAATGCACTGTCGCCAATTTGTCCGCGTATCAGATGTAAAACCATAGCTCCTTTTGCATAGCTGAGTCGTCCGTCAAAAATACTGTTTTCATCACTAATATCATTAACATACACAGAACCTCCCGAAACAGATGTTACATAATCTATTTTTTCAGCTAACCAAGATTTCCAATTTTGATCACCTAAACCATTTTCATAACATAAGCCTTCACAATAAGTAGCAAAACCTTCATTCAGCCATATATCGTGCCAACTGGCACAAGTTATATAATCGCCAAACCACTGATGAGCCAGCTCATGTGCAATAATGCCAAAACCAAAACTACCCATAAAACTCATGGTTTGATGCTCCATGCCACCTCCCCAGCCAAATTGTGCATGTCCGTATTTTTCATTTTTGAAGGGGTAATCAATAAATATATTACTAAAAAATTCAATAATTTCAGGAGTAACAGCTGTTTGACCCTTTACATAGGATACACTTTCAGGATAAATATAATTCAAAACTTCAACAGAATCACCATTTTCAAGATGTGCAAAATGCGAATATGTTTCGTAATCGGTTACGGCAATAGCAATTAAGTAAGCTGCAATAGCATGGCGGTGTTTCCAGTGGGTAATAATATTTTCACCTGCCGGAATTTCTGAAATAAGTACTCCGTTTGATGCAGCTTTATACTGTTTGGGATGAGTTATAAAAATATCAATTGAATCCGGTTTATCGTTCAGGCTTTGTTTGCACACCCACCAGTCTTTAGCTCCGTAAGGTTCTGATAGAGTCCACATTACAGGCGTATTATTGTGAGTGGAAACGGTAAAAGAGCCGAAACCATCGCTCTCCGGAACTCCCTGATAGTAAATACTTAAAGAGTCATAAGTTCCGCTTGATAATTCGTTTGGAAGCTGGACAGTTAAAATATCATTATTTTTGGTGCTCTGTAATTTATTGCCTTCATAAAGTACAGAGTCGGTGTTGATACCAGTACCCATATCAAAACTCATTGTTGAAGTATTATTCGTTATCTCAAAATAAAAAGTAATAACTCCTTTAATATATTTAATCGCAGGATCCACTTCAAACTCCAGTCGTAAATATTTTTGATCGTAATTGTTACCCGCCTCATTTTGAGCAAATAAAAGAGAAGATATGATTAGTAAAAAGGACAATAAGATAGTTTTTAAGGTTTTCATTTTGTTCTGTGTTTTAATAAAAGTTACCAAATATTATAACACAAATCTAAGTCTTTTTATTATGAAATTCATTTTTTTAAGCAAATAAATAGCTAATTTTGCATCCAAAAACAGGCTGTATATTATGGAAAAACCAAATAAGCGTATCATAGACTTTATTAAAGAACACCACGTATTAACATTGGCAACTTCAAAAGACAATAAAGCATATTGTGCTAATTGTTTTTACACCTATATCGAAGATGAAAACGTATTTGTTTTTACTTCTGACATGGAAACCAAACATGCTCAGGATGCAACAGAGAATAATTATGTGGCTGCATCAATAGTATTAGAAACTAAAACAGTTGGTAAAATTCAGGGCATTCAACTAACAGGAAAAATGTACCAACCGGATACAGAATTACTAAAAAAAGCCAAAAAGGCTTATTTAAAAACTTTTCCTTATGCTGCTTTAATGAAAACTACTCTTTGGATATTAAAACCAAAATTTATTAAAATGACACATAATACTTTAGGTTTTGGTAAAAAACTAACTTGGGGTAATATAGAATAAGCTATTTTTTAAAATTATTTAGTGCCTCTTTATAAAGTGCTTGGTTTTTGAAAAGTATTAAACCACCGGCAAACAAGTTTTTTATTTAATAACTTTATGGACAGAATCTATTATATTTATTGTTCATCCCTTTTGTTAGCCTAAAACGCAAAATTTCATTATTTTTTATACAAAAGTATTGAAAAAAAACTAAAAATCACAATTTATGGCAGTTTTTGCGTTTTTAAATAAAAATAGTGGCATATTTGTTGCTGAGTATTTAATTAAAATCCAGCTTATGCGTAAAT